>CAYVBW010000001.1:0-93350 GCA_964449995.1 uncultured Pseudomonadales bacterium
GCAGGTATCAGCCCGTATACTTCCTCTTTCGAGTTTGCACAGACCTGTGTTTTTGTTAAACAGTCGACGGAACGTCTTTTGCTGTGCCCATCCGCTACTTGCGCTTTGGATGGGAGGGCATCTCTCGAAATTACGCCCAGCTATTTTGCCGAGTTCCTTAAACTGGTTTCTCTCGCTCTCCTGGGTCTGCTCGACCTGTCCACCTGTGTCGGTTCTAGGTACGAATAAATTTGATTCTCGTTGCGAAACTTTTCCAGGATGCAGAACTCACGTTTAACCAACCTTGCCGAAGCTTAGTTGATTCAATGACACCTCGCATACTTCCCTTACGGGGGGTTCATCCAAGTGGATTTTCCTACTTAGACTTGCTTAGTGATTAGATCAAAACTTCACATTTTGATAAACGCTATCCCGCATCGTCATTCCCCAACTATTAACGAATCAAACTCAGGACCGGAATATTAACCGGTAATCCATCGGCTACCCCTGCTTTGCAGGGCTGACCTTAGGGTCGCCTAACCCGCACACGACGAACGTGGGTGCGGAAACCTTGGACATTCGGAGTTAAAGATTCTCACTTCAATATCGTTACTCATGCCGGCATTCTCACTTCTGATCACTCCAGTCTGTCCTCACGGCAGACCTTCAAAGTACACAGAACGCTCCCCTACCGCTCCAACTCTAAAGAGTTGAAACCCCAAGCTTCGGTAAAATGTTTGAGCCTCGATAAATTTTCGGCGCATAAATCCTGTGGCTAGTGAGCTGTTACGCTTTCTTTAAAGGATGGCTGCTTCTAAGCCGACCTCCTAGTTGTCTTAGGATCTAAACTTCCTTTACCACTAAACATTTATTTAGAGACCTTAGCTGTGGGTCTGGATTGTTGCCCTATTTGCTCCCGGAACTTAGCTTCCGGATGCTGAGTGCTATGTCAGAATTGATGGTATTCGGAGTTTAACTAGACACTGAGGGTTTCCCCTCAAATGCCCGATCAGTGCTCTACCCCCATCAACCTATAACATAACCCTATACCTAAATATATTTCGGGGAGAACCAGCTAGCTCCAGGTTCGATTAGCATATTACCCCTATCCACAATTCATCCAAGACTCTTGCAGCAGTCACTGGTGCGGTCTTTCCCACATCTTTCGATATGGTGCAACCTGATCATGGATAGCTCACCTGGATTCGGGTCGTTGAGTAACTACTGGCGCCCTATTCAGGCGCGGTTTCCATTCCGCTAGGCGGAACAAAAACACTCGCTTTCACTACGGCTGCGAGATGAGAATCTCTTAGCCTTGCAATTACCCAACACTCGCCGGCTCATTCTTCAATAGGCACGAGATCATCCACAGTCTATAAATAGACGGGACTTTCTCTGATTGTTAGTAGAAAGTTTCAGATACTATTTCATCGGGTTTTCCACCCTTCTTTTCACCTTTCCCTCACGGTACTAGTTCACTATCGGTCTTGTTTGGTATTTAGCCTTGGAGTGTGGTCACCCCAGCTTAAAACGGGAGTTTGCCGTCTCCCATCCTATTCAGGAATCTCTCGAGTTTATTTTGGATTTCGCGTACACGATTTTCACGTTCTTTGATTACTTATTCCACAGTATTCTGCTATCCGCCATATTCCGGGTGAGAGTCCTACAACCCCACGTAAAACGTGGTTTGGGCTTTTCCCTGTTCGCTCGTCGCTTACTAAGGGAATCTCTTACGATTTCTTTTCCTCCGGGTACTAAGATATTTCAGTTCCCCGACTTACCTCCGTGCCGTAAACGGCACAGTCGTTTTGCTTTCACAAAACGGGGTTTCCCCATTCGGACACCGACGGGTTAAGCGCTTTTTGCCAGCTAACCGTCGACTATCGCGGGCTATACGTCCTTCATCGGCCAAACAAGCCTAGGCATCCACTTTCTACATTAGTTCACACAAATATTTGATATTGAATTGAAATTGAACTATTTTGACGATGTTATCTTCACATGTTAAAGAGCGATGCTACTTTTTATATATTTTTCGCTCTGGCGGCGCTTTGCGCCGAGATCGCTCAAAATATTAAAAAGATAGCTTTAATTTAGTAACTTTTTTAAAAAAGTTACCTTGTGGACCTGGGGAGATTCGAACTCCCGATCTCTTCGTTGCAAACGAAGCGCTTTAGCCAACTAAGCCACAGGCCCGAGGCAGCTTATTCTTGCCTTGGGTTAATACTCTAGTTAAAGTGCGACTAAATCTTAAACTACAAAGAACAAAACTCACAACAGCGAAACGACTATTATACACAAAACAAACAACAGTTGTGTTTAACTTTTTGAAAACTTTTTGGAGGGAATGCCGCTAGGCGACATTGTCACTTTATGTATCAACTCTAATTCGAGTTAAGTACTAGATATTTTATAAAAAAAGAAAGAAAGATGCAACTGCAATTTGTGTGCTGAGTCAATACATACTACACACTTAAAAAACCACCTTATTCAGTTTACTTTTTATTTTTCTGATTTTTTTTAGCTTTTTCTGAAAGCATAATTAAAAAATAAACCAAAATTCCAAAAATCAAAATAACAGCAAATCCAAAATTAATCGGTGCGATATTCTCAAGAAAATTAGTCATGATTTGCCTTTTAGTAATTTTCCTCCAATATACCACAATAAAGCAGAGCTAACGATACCAGAACCTAGAGTAAAAATGTCAAATTTTTTATCAACAAACAAAGGAATCAAGGCCGCAATTATAATTCCTGTCGCTACATCACGAAAAGCACCAGCTGTGTAACGAATCTGCTCGTTAGACAAATCAATGGTTTGTAGCAAAGCATTAAATTGTTGATTGGTTTTGTCAAAAAACATATCACCATAATATCGGTTAAAACTGACATCAAACTGACATCTGGGTATTAAACAGCAGTCAAAAAACAACCTCAACAACTCCACTAGATACAAACTCTCATCTTCGCTATACTAAGTTAAGTAGGTTTCCTGCCCTTTAAACCTCAAGGTAGGTAGTATTAAAATGCTTTTTATTTCATGGCTAGCAAAAAGAAGAATATTTCCTATATTTTAAATAAAGTAGTTAAAGGTATTTTGTCTATAGCTAACTATATAGGGACTGCCTTTATACAAGTAGTATTGTGGATAGCTGAAGTTATTTGGTGGATAATAAAAAGCTTAGTAATGCTAATAGTAGCTTTGCCTAGTTTATTTAAGAAAAATAAAAGTAATAGAACTGTATTTAAAAAGGCTTCTTCTAGATCAAGGACTGCCAATCCTTTGCTCAAGCCCTTTGCTGATAAAGATATGAGAAGAAAACTCTTGCCTGGACTGGTGGTAGTATTACTATTTTTAGTAGGCTTTGCAGTTTATAGCCTAAGACAAGCACAGGAAACAGAAGCACACTGGTGGGATGAGACGTGGCTTTATAGGAGGGCGATTCAAATTAGCAATGATAATGGGGAGGATTTAGAAGACTTTCAAGTAGCTATAACCCTAGATACAGCTGCACTAATAGCTGAGGGGAAAATGCAAGCAACCTGTGATGATTTAAGGATAACTGATGGAAATGGTAATTTAACCCCTTATTGGGTTCAGTCAAATCCTGGCTGTGATGATGAAAATACCCTTGTTTGGATAAAATTACCTATTATTTATGATGGTGAAGGTAATACTACTATCTATCTTTACTACGGCAATGCTTCTGCTGAAACCAAGAGTAATAATTCATGGATGCCTACAGGAGGCACAATAACAGAATTAACTGATGGATTAGTTCATGCTTTTACTGAAGATGATTCTTTTGAAACACAAACCAACCTAATGGCTGATGTGTTAGTGGTAGCGGGGGGTGGGGGTGGAGGGAAAAGACACGGAGGAGGTGGAGGTGCAGGAGGATTGGTTTATGAAAATAATTATAGTATTTCTATTGGAAATCATACTATGACTGTTGGTGGAGGTGGGGCAGGCGCTGGTCCAGGCTCTAGTCCGACATCAGCAGAAAACGGTGAAAATTCAGAAGCATTTAATTTAATCGCTATAGGCGGTGGAGGTGGGGGTTCCTACAATGCTGATGGAGGGGGTACTTCTGCAGAAAACCTTGCTGGAAGCGACGGAGGGTCTGGTGGTGGTGGGGCCACAAATTCCGGATTCGGTGGATCTGGTACTCCTAACCAAGGAAATGATGGAGGAACTCCAGATACCTCATCTTGGCCAGGAGCTGGTGGAGGTGGAGCTGGAAGCGCAGGCGAGCCCAACTCTGGAATTACAGGTGGTAGCGGCGGTAGTGGATTATATTTTGGAAACATTTTTGGGGATAGTTTTGGAGAAAACGGATTTTTTTCAGGAGGAGGCGGTGGAGCGGCAGGTGGAACCTCTGCAGACAATAACGGTCAAGGTGGTGTGGGAGGGGGGGCTGATGGCTCTGAAGGAGATTTACAAGGCAAAGATGGTCAAGTCAATACTGGTGGAGGCGGAGGTGGAGTCAGATCATCATCTTCAGTGGCAAGTATTACTGGAGGAAACGGCGGTTCCGGGATTGTTTTAATGAAATATCCTACTGAGGACACTCCAAGTATAGAAACAATAGCTACAGAAGAAATCTCCCCCGGCCCGGTGGCGTATTGGAAATTTGATGAGGGAACGGGAACAACAGCACATGATTCTAGTGGGCAAGGGAATAATGGAACGCTAATAAATAGTCCCACTTGGCAAACAGAAGACATGTGTGTAGCTGGGAAATGTTTGAAGTTTGATAGAGCTTCTAGTAATTATATCTCTAATACAACTGGGATAACTCTTCAAAATGATTTCAGTTATTCTGCTTGGGTAAAAACTGATGAATCAATAAACGCGATAAGGGGTATTGTTAGCAACCACCATCATCCCAATCCTTGCTATGGCGCATCTTTAAATTTACACGGCTCGCGCTTCAGGCTTTATGTTGGTGATGGAATGGACAATAGACCAAATTTCACTTTTGGACCCAATATTGAGATTAACCAATGGTATTATGTATCTGTGGTGTACGATAGTGGCACTTTTCATTTTTACGTAAACGGCACTAAAACAAACGAAACTTGGACAACAACAGTAGCGCAAAACAGCACCAATTTTGTAATAGGAAGATGGGCCCCTTCTTATGGAGATTACTACTTTAACGGCCTCATCGATGAAGTCAAAGTCTATCCCTACGCCCGCACCGCTGAACAAATCAAAGATGACTACGCTGCTGGCATAGCTGGTATTGGAGCAGCCAAAGGTACCACCGCCCTATTTGGCAGCACTAAAGCTGATTTTAAACCTACAGACATAACTGGTAATGTTTTGTGGCTAGACGCCACCGCTATTTTTGAATTAAACGATAACGATTTAGTCGAAATTTGGCACGATCAAAGTGGAAGTGGTAATCACGCTACACAGTCAGTAACAGAAAATCAGCCTGCCTATAAAACTAATGTCGTTGAAAACAAGCCAGCAATTAAATTCAACACTAATAAAGTTCTATCTTTACCAACCGAAATTATTCATGATATACCTGGCGCCTCAGTATTTACTGTTGTGAAATACGAAAGTCTTGGTTCTTCAGACAAAACTGTTTTGTATGCTGACAGAAGCGGAAGCGGAACAGGTGGTCCTATTGTTATTCGAACAAATACTAATAGTAAATATAACCTTGGTAGCCGCAGACGTTCAGGAGAAACTTTCCATAATGCTCTTTCGAGTAATGACGCCACCACAAATTGGGGTATGCAAGTAGGCATTTTTGACTACCTTAACAGATCAATGATGCAATTCATTAATGGGACTCTTGATGGAGAAGTCTCAACTGCTTGGGGAGACCCTGATTTAAATAGTACTTTTACAGACACAAACAGAAGATTTGACTTAGGAGCTAGAGGAACAACTCTTTTTCTTGAGGGCTATATTGCCGAAATCATCATTTACAACACCTCTCTTTCTGAACATGATCGACAAAGAGTTGAGGGTTATTTATCACATAAATGGGGATTATCCGAAGATTTACCCATCGAACATCCTTATAAAAACTCGCATCCTCAAAGTGCAGCCACTAGATTGCGAGATCCAGTTGCCTACTGGCGTTTTGATGAGGGGTATGGAACAACTACGCATGATTCTGTTGGAAACAATCATGGATCATTAAGTGGCACAACATTGCCCGAATGGATAAACGAAGGAAAAATTGGGAAAGCTTTGGCTTTTGATGGAGATTATACTGATTGGCAAGACCATCATATCCATACTAACTTTAGTCAAATTACAGATTATCCTTTTACAATAACTGTTTGGGCAAAAAACCATAGCCCAAATGATACAAGAATTGCGATCTCATTATATAGAAGTGCTACTCAATATTTTTCTTTAGGGGCTTCCTCTGGAAAATGGACTATACAGGCCAGAAACACTTCTAATAGGTCCACTAATTCTTCCGTTAACGCAACACAAGACTGGACATTTTTGGTTGCTGTCTTTAATTCTTCAACACACAGGGAGCTCTACGTGAACGGAGCAAAGGAAGGAGAGGATAGTCAAGAGGTTCCTTACACAGACCCCACATCAATTTACATTGGAAAACAAAGGCCCGTAGCAGTTGATTATGGCCATGGACCTTTGGCCTGGGATGGCCTTATCGACGAAGTCAAAATTTACAACGTTGCCCTCAGCCCAGAAGAAATCCTCCAAGACTACAATCAAGGTGCTGCCGCCGTCATGGGTGCTATGGGCACCGACGACTCCGGCAATCCCACTCAAACCGCCTCTGCCGAGTACTGCATTCCCGGCGACAGTTCCCACTGTGCTCCGCCGGTAGCAAGATGGGATTTTGAAGAAGGAAGTGGAACAACTACCCATGATAGAAGTGGAAATAACAATCATGGGACATTAGTTAACAATCCCACTTGGATGACCGGAAAGGTGGGAAAGGCGTTGGGGTTTGATGGAAGCGACAGCTACATTAACTCTGGGATAGACGAAAGCTTACAAATTCAAGATGAGATTACAATATCTGCTTGGATAAAAATAAAAGGAGATAGTGGGGGTAGTTATTCTGGTATTGTATCAAATACTCCTGCCTCATCTCAATTTAATTATCTACTAGGAATTAAGGACCAAAACGATAACCCAGTTGCATCTTTCCAGCATAGTAGTGTAGAAAGGCTAGCTCATTCTCAATCTCTTGAAAGAAATAAGTGGTATTTTTTAACAATGGTAGTGGATAGTTCTCACATACATCTTTATGTAAATGGTAGTAATCCAGAATCAATATCTAAAGGGAGCACTAATTATACATGGAACGATACCATTATTGGAACTTTCAGAACTAATTATTTTAACGGCATCATCGACCAAGTCCGCATTTACGACTACGCCCGCACGCCTGCTCAAATCGCCTGGGATTATAATCGCGGCGCTCCAGTTGGCCACTGGAAGTTTGACGAATGCCAAGGCACAACTGCTCACGATGCTTCCGGCAACGAAAACCATGGGACAATAAATATTGGAGCTACTGGCTCCCAGACCTCTGCCGGCACCTGTGCTTCGGGTAATTCCGCTCATGCCTGGTATAACGGCAGAGAGGGACGGATAAACAGTGCTATGAGTTTTGATGGAGCGGATGATTATGTGGATTTAGGAGTTGAAACATTCAGCTACATTAATAATCGAAACCCCGTTTCTGTCCTTGCTTGGGTAAATACAACAAATAGAGAACAAAGCTTCGCCGGAATTTTTTCAAAATCCCAAGGAGGTTCTACTACAGCAGTGAGGTTTGACCTTCATTATTATTTTGCAGGAGAAGTTCTTCATCTGCGACAAAGCATTGGCGACGGATCGAGTACGACTAGTTTGGCCAGAGATATAAATTGGGTGAATAATAACGAGTGGCATTTAGTCGGCATGACATGGAATGGGGAAAGTATGAAATTATTTTTAGATGGTAAACAATTAGGCAATTCTGCAACTATCAACCTAGATATTGGACTGTCAACTGCTAGTTGGAAAATTGGCAGAGCTTTTAATTCTTCGTCTTATTCTTTCCCAGGCCTCATCGACGACGTTCGCATCTATAACTACGCCCTCACTGAATATCAAATCAAGCTCCTCCACAACGAAGGAGCAGCAGTTAGATTCAGCAACCAATTTCCCTTTCCCTAATCCCGATACCTTCCCTTAACCAGCCCTTATAAAACCTTTATAAAAAACCACCCAATTTAAGCTGCTTCCATTCTTTTTTCTGCTGCTGCATATTCTGCTGTAATTTTTTTAAAAAATTGCATTAAAAAGCCATTTTCTGGAATTGGATTACTAGGGTTGTCAAATATAGCACCACTCTTAACTAAAAATTTATCTAGCTCTTGATTTGCCAAATTTCTCAACTCTGCGTCTGTCTGCCTCATCCCATATCTAATCAACCAATACTCTACAACTAACCCTAAATTACCCTCAGGGTCAATTAATAACTGCTCTATTTCTTGCTTTAATGCTTTTCTTTTGGGATCTGCTAGCTCCTTATCCTTCTCTAAACTTAATAAAAATTCACTAGCAAATTCATCTAAAAAAATTTTAAACTCTGTATATAGCTCTTGCGAAATGGGTTCAATTTTTGCCTGAAATTCTTCAGACACAGAAAATAAAGAGTTTGAAAAAAAATCAATTGGAACATCAGGGGTAAGCCAAAATTGTTCTTCTCTATTAATTTTGGCCACTGCTCTTTGAGGACGCGATAACTCTCTTTCTTGAGAGTTCATGTTTTAGTTATATTTATTAATCTATAATTCTATCAATACAATTACTCTACACTCTCCAACTTAACTCCAATTTTTTCTAACACTTTTCTATTCTTTTCTGCCACTTCTTCTCCTAAAACTCCTCCTTTTTGTGCTACTAATTTTAAAGGAACCTTGCTTATCTTTTGATAAAATTCCACCTGCTGTTTAATAACTTTTTCTACCAATGGTTTTTTGGCTTCATTCACCCAATCTGCTGAGATTAAATATTGACCCAAATTATAAACTTGTTCACCTCCACCTAAAGTAAAACAAATTTTGTTTGCCAAGTGCATGCCTTTGGGGCGAACCATGTGCCCTTTAATTCCAAATTCCAGTTCTTTTGGGTCTTCAAATTCTAAGAAACCTGTATAAAGTAGTTTTTCTTGATCCGCCAAAGCTTGAATATGTTGCTGAGCCATGGCGTTAATCTCATCCCAATCCTTCAACTCAAGTTTTTCTTTGATCCAATCACTCTGAGAAGAAGCGGCAATATTTATTTTTCCTGGAAATAGTTTGTCTAAAATTTTTACCACCTCACTAAAACCATCCAGCTCATACCCAGATCCTGCAAAACCAAGACGAATGCCTTCGTTAATCTGCACGCCTTCATCACTATCAGTGATGACATATCTTGAAGGGGTGTTTTGTTTTGCCATGTTAAAAAATTCTTTAATATCAGGGCAGAGCAAAAAATAACTGACAATTTTATCTAGCTAATCATTATTCAACCATTGACTGTACTGCCTGCAGATATTGCTTCATTTCTTGTTCTACCTTTTCCCAATCTCCTTCAGCTTCACGAATAGCATTAAATAACAAGTCCATATCTATTAATAGCTGATCATCAGTGACAATCATTCTCTGTTTAGCCATAAGCTTATTATATCATGCAAGGGAGGGGAAAGACAGGCAGGGGGGCTGTGGTGGGAGTTTGTGGTGTCTGGTATTTAGTATTGGAGGGTTACGGTATTTAGTATTTGGTATTTGGTATAACAACCAGAGTGGTTGATTTACCTTAAGTGGCATTGAAAAAAACTAATTGTTTGTTAACCTTGTTAGGTATTGATACCAAATACCACTATTTATACCCCATGGGCACTTCGGTCAGCACTAAGCTCAAACTCATGCGTCGTTTCTCAGGATCCACACTGTCTACATTAACCGTCACCTCATCACCAACCTTTAGCTTGTTTTCAGGACTTAATTTACTAACGTGAATTAAGCCATCTACGCCTGGTAAAACATCCACAAAAGCTCCAAAAGGCTCTACTCTAGAAATCTTCCCGGTAAAAGTTGTGCCTGGAGGATAGTCTTCAGCTACTTTTTGCCAAGGATCCTTTTTCAAGCGTTTTATAGATAAATTAAGCTTGCCTGATTTTTGATCAATGCCCAACACTTTAACCAGCACTCTATCCCCAACCCGGTGGTAGTTTTTGGGGTGATCAACTTTTTCCCAACTAATTTCTGAGATATGAATTAGACCCTCAACATAACCAATGCTCTCCGAAGGTAGACTATCTTTGGAGCGATGCTCGGGTTTGAGTTCTCCTTCTTCTACTTTTTCACTCAAATCACTGCCGTCAATTGGCACCTCTACAGTCATAAACAAGCCAAAACCCTTAACTCCTGAAATCACGCCCTCATAAACATTGCCTTCTTTAACTGCTGATAATGCCTGTTGCTGTTGGTTGAGCTGTTTTTCCTCGCTGACATGTCTTTCTGAAAAAATCAGGCGGTTGCGTTCCCGATCAACCTCAATAGCGCGTACTTCAAACTTTTTATCCTTTAGGTCATCAATATGATCCAAATAACGCCTGCTGAATTGACTGGAAGGTACAAAACCTCTCACTCCATTAACTACAGCAATTAAGCCACCTTTGTTAGCTTCAATTCCCTTAGCCTCTAAAGTGACTTCGTTATTAAATGCATCTTCAAAAAATTCCCACTTGGCATCATTGGCGGCACCTTTAAGACTTAAAAGAATTTGACCTCGGTTGTTTTCAACTGAAATAACTGTTGCTTCAATTTTGTCATCTACCTCCAATTCTTGAATATAATCTTGAGCAAAATCAAATTCCTGCTCAGCAATGACTCCAAAACTTTTGGCATTGATATCTAGCTTAACCATTTTGTCAGTCTTCTCTACGATCACACCCTCAATTTTTTTCCCTACCTGAGGGACAACTGACTCATAACCAGTCATTTCCATTAATTCCTCCATAGTTTGAGGCTTAGGTCCTGATCTTGCTTGTTGGGTTAGTGAATCTTCTTTAGAAGTTTGAGAAGCATTAGAAGATTTAGCGGTCTTTGTTTCTTTTTTGTCTTTAGTAGGTTTCTTTTCTGCTTGCTTGGGTGATTTTTTTTCTTTAGCAGCAGCTTTTTTATCAGACTTTTTTTCAGTTTTAGAACTAGAACTCTTAGCAGTTTTTTTTACTTCTTGTTCCTTAGTAGACTTTTTTTTACCTGTGGCTGCTTTTTTTTGAGTTTTTTTAGTTTGTTTTTTTGAGCTGGCTGATGTTTTTTTGTCTATCTTTTTTGTTTCTTTATCTTTATCAGTTTGTTTTTGTTTAGCCTGAGCTTGTTTTTTTTCTGTTGTTTTGCTTTTTATGGCCATAATTATTAATAGTCTCCTTTCATAGAGTTGGGAAAGTATATCATAATAACTATTTAGTATCTAGTATTTAACAGGCCTTCTTTGATATATTGAGTAAGACAAGTAATTACTTAGGTTGAAAAAAAACTACAAACATATCAAAAAATTATATGAATTTAAAATCATTATCAAAATTAAATATTAAAAACAAAACTGTTTTGGTGCGCACCGACTATAATGTCCCGCTTAAAAAAAGAGGTACCAAATATGAAGTGAGTGAAGCCAAAAGAATCATTGATTCACTGCCTGTGCTTAATTTCTTAATCAAAAATCAAGCCAAAATTATATTAATGTCACATTTAGGAAGGCCCAAGGGAGAGCCAGATCCAAAGCTAAGTCTTGAACCTGTCGCGAAATATCTAAAAAACAAACATAGTTTTTCTGTAAAGTTTGTAGGTGAAACAATCGGCGAAAAGGCCACCCAAGCAGCCCAAGAACTTCAACCAGGAGAAATTCTGGTTTTAGAGAACCTGCGTTTCCAACCTGAAGAAAAGAAAAATGACAAAAATTTTGCTAAAAAACTAGCCTCTTTGGCTGACATTTACATCAACGAGGCTTTTTCTACCTGCCATCGTGCCCATGCTTCTATCGAGGCCATCACCCACTATCTACCCTCATATGCTGGACCACATCTTAAAAATGAGGTAGATAACTTGTCGCGAATCATGGAAGATCCTAAGCATCCATTTGTAATGGTAATTGGGGGAGCTAAAATCTCAACCAAAATTGAGGCTGTACAAAACCTGCACCCCATTGCTGAAATTGTGCTGGTAGGTGGCGGAGTGGCCAATAATTTTTTAAAAGCCGAAGGTATTGAAACCCATAAATCTATTTTAGAAGAAGATATTGAGGTTAAGGGTAAGACCATCACCTATTTAGATCTAGCTAGACAAATTGTAGAAGAAAATAAAACAGAGAGAATTTTAAAAGATGATTACATCCCTTTGCCAAAAATCCTAACCCCAATTGATGTGGTGGCAGCCAGAAGTAAAGATAGCACAAAAACACAAGTGATTGACCTCTCATCGGGCATGGCCGACACCCCCAATGATAAAGACCTCCAATATCTAGACATTGGACCACGCACCATCAAACTGTTTACAGACTTACTGCTCAGGGCTAAAACTATTTACTGGAGCGGTCCTTTAGGAGTTTTTGAACAAAAACCTTTCCAGCAAGGAACTCGTGAGATAGCACGGGCTATTGCTAAATCCAGCGCAGAAACTTTTATCGGCGGAGGAGATACTATCGCTGCGGTTAATCAATTTGGTTTTGCTGATAGATTTGATTATGTCTCCAGCGCCGGCGGAGCTGCTCTAGAATTCTTAGCAGGAAAAAAACTGCCAGGGCTGGAAGCTTTAAAAAGCTAAATTTATCAACAATCAACCTATATATTAATGTATAGACTAATATATATTAATGAAGCTATCAGATATATAAAAGTTGCAATAGATTTCTGATAAGTGTAATATAAAAATATTGATTAGCCTGTCTATGATTGATCGTTCCAGAACTACCAAACTGAGTAAATTTTTTATAAAAACCATAACCACCTGGTAATATGATAGCATGTATTTAAATTAAAAATGTTTTATAAAAATCTTATTAAATCTGCCTTAGTTATTTTTCTTTTTTGTTTCTCACTCTTGGGATTATTATTTACTATTAAAGGTGAAGAGTCTTTAGTGATTAGGGCCAATACCTGCCCACCTTCTTCCTGCGGTGCCGATGGATATTTATGTGCAGGAGATTGCGATTGTAACTGGGATGTGATGAGAGGAGTCAGATGGCACTATAAATGTGAAAACGGAAACGTTGTTGCTTACAATGAATTTGACAGTAGTTGTGATAGCGCTTGCGGCGATCAATCAACTCCGGCACCAGGAGATTGTACTCCAAGAAAAACTTATTCAGGAGCAACTACCCCTGGATACGACTGTGCTGAAGGTTCAAATGCTAGTGTAACAGTGACTGCTTGTATCCCAGAAGGCTGCCCTACTAACGGAGCCTCTGTAACTTATGGTCTTGCCATTGCCCACTGCGCTGGAGAAGGTTGGGCCAACTGTGGCGGAGCTTGCGGAGAAGCAGAGCAACCAAGAACATTAAATATTCCTTCAGGTCAAAGATGTGCAAGTGCAACCCATAGCTGTAGCCCTCCCGATGCCTGTGGAACATGTCAGGTTGACATTGACGGCTATGGAGTCCGCAGGTGGCAAGATAGCGGATGTGCGGTTCCCCCTACTAGCACTCCTAAACCACCAGAGCCCACAGCAACACCTATACCAACAGAACCAACAGACGTTCCACCCCCTGCGCCTCAATGCAATAGTATTAGTATGTATGTTGACAACCAACAATTAGCTCCTAATCAGCTAGGCTCAATTGAACCAGGAGAAGTAGTAAGATTTAAGTGTGGTGCCAATAATTTTATGCCAACTACAGATTACTATGAATTTAAAATTTTTGACGGTCAAGATCCCAATCCATGGAAAACAATAACTGCTGAATCAAATGATCCTGAATTTTCGCAAGAATATCAACTCTCTGAAAATCTTTTTGGCAACTATCTTGCCCAATGCAGAGTTTGCAGAGAAGGTCAATGCCAAGAATGGGAAGTCTTGCCTAGTGATGTAAGCCCTCCAAAAACAATTAAAGCAACTCCAACCCCAACCTTACCACCAGGTGATATAAATCTCTGTGCACCCCCTGAATGTGGGGTTAGAGAATTTGAATGTATTGCTACTGAAACCCTAGAATGCCTAAGAGATAGTGAGGGAGAATGCTCGTGGCAATGTGTCCCAATTGGCTATGAAACAATGTAATTATGAATATTGATCCAAACTCAAAAAACCAGCCGAAGAGTACACCGCCCAATACAGAGGCTAATAAGGGTCAGGCTCAGCCAACTGCTAATCCTGCTAATCCCGCTAATCAGCCAGCCCACTTAACTCAGTCGAATAAAGATTTTACTTTTGATGCTTTTGCTGGCGAACAAGCTTCTGAGAAATCTCAAGCTCCTCAAGCAACCAGTCAAACCACTACTGGTGGTCAAAACCAAGTTAGTTCTAAAAACGAAACTCAACCCGAGCCATCAACTCAATCAACTCAACAGCCTGCTCCAATTCAAGAACCGCCTCTTAAACTGCCTCCCAATCAGAAAAGTCTTAAAGGAGCTGGTTCTGCTTTCAATTTAAAACCCAAAGAAGCCAAGCCAGACACTTCTAGTGAGAGTTCGGATACACCCCCAATAAAAACTTTCAAAAAACGAACTAGCAAGAAAAAAAAGAATTTATTGATTATTTTAGCGTTTATTATCCTATTAATTGCTGGAGGAGGTCTATTTTATTTCATTAGGATCATGCCTGAGGTAGAGGTGCCAACAGTACCAGTCTCACTACCAGAAGCTGTTGATGATCTACCTTGTACCTTGATGTTTACCGTATTGGAGCCCACACCAGAACCAACTGTTACTCCAGACCCCACCGTGACTCCAGACCCTACTGTAACGCCAGATCCCACTGTCACCCCAGACCCAACTATTACACCAACAACCACTGCTACCCCAAGCGCTACTCCTACTGTAACTACAACCGCAACACCTAGCGCTACCGCTACTCCAACAACAGTTATTGAACCAACACAGCCACCCTATTCAACTCCTCTGCCAACACAACCAGGAGAACCTCAAGTATATGTGGTTGACACTAAGGCGGAATGTAACGAAGCCTGTGCCACCAATGCTGACTGCAAGAATATCAGTCACATCTGTTACAACGGAGTTTGTCGCCTAGATATTAATCCTGAAGACGAACAGTGCCGTACTCCAGAAGGTGAAACTTTTGTGGAAAGAGTTGTAGAAACCCCAGTGGCTGGACCCGCTGACTGGCTCAACTACCTAAGAATTGGTATTAGTGTAATTGGAGCAGGATTATTGCTACTCCTCTTCTTATAAGCAAAAACATCTTCTTTGAATTTTTTTGGATTGAGCTTAATAAATTTTCCACTTAAGCATATTCTAAAACCACTTGGTTGAATGATATAATAATCACTCACAATACCGCGCGCGTAGCTCAATTGGTTAGAGCACCAAGCTTATACCTTGGCGGTTCTTGGTTCGAGTCCAAGCGCGCGCACTATCTATATAATAAAAGAATACTATTGTTATTAAAAAACGTATGATCAATCAGATTTTTAACTTCATTAAAACCCGCTACAAAATTATCATCGCAGCTGTTGTCATAATAATTTTTGCTGTTTTCTTCATTTCTCGCAGCCAGCCCTCTCAACCAGATCAAAACTTTGAACATCCCCAATACCGAGATATAACCAAAACCCTAGAGGTATCTGGCAGAGTTGATGCCAAACACCGTGCTAGATTAAGATTTTTAGCTGGAGGTGAAGTTGTGTATTTAGGCTTTCAAGAAGGAGACTGGATTAATAAGTGGCAAACCATAGCCACCATAGACCAGCGCGATCTACAGAAACGTCTTGAAAGAAGCTTAAATCTTTATATGCAGCAACGCTGGGACTGGGAGGATCTTCAAGATGAAATTAAAGATGAGGCTCTGAACACTTCAGAACTTCGCTATGTTGATAAACAACAATGGACCCTGGATAACACAGTCATTGATGTTGAAATTCAAGACATAGCTATTTCTCAAAGTGTAATGTCAGCTCCTTTTTCAGGAATTTTGGTGCATCAACCAATCAACACCCCCCATGTTCAAGTGACTGGTAATGATTATTTCGAGATTGTGAACCCTCAGTCTTTAGTTTTTAAAGCAGAGATTAATGAGGGTGATATTGCTCTAATTACTCTTAATCAGCCAGCTAGAATAATCTTGGATGCCTTTCTTGATGAAGAAATCTCTACTAAGGTTAATTATATTTCCTATGTTAGTACTCAATCAGTGGGAGATAACGTCTTTATAGTTGAATTTCCCCTAGCAGAAGAAGGTTTGATGGACAATTCCCTATCTAATCAAAATTTGGGTCAAAACTTACTCAATAAATATAGATTAGGGATGAGTGGAGATGCGCTTATTGAGCTGGAAACAAAAACCAATGTTTTAACTATTCCTCTAATCGCTACCAAATATAGAGACGGCAAGGTTTATGTAGATATCAAAACTAATGATGATCAAATTGAGGAAAGAAGAATAGAAGTAGGACTAGAAACTGACGAGTATGCTGAGGTAATTTCTGGCTTGAGCGAAACAGATTTGGTATTAATCCCAAGTGCTTTCTAAATTCTTTGCATGAAAAAAAAGGCTGATAAGTCTCAAACACAACCAATCTTAGAGCTGATAAATGTCTGTAAAGACTATCAACTAGGAACCCAAACCATAAAAGCTTTGGACAATATTAACTTCAGCATCCAAGAAGGACAGTTTACATCAATTATTGGTCCATCTGGCTCAGGAAAGTCTACTTTTCTTCAGGTAGCAAGTATTTTGGCAGAACCCTCCAAGGGGGAAATTAAACTCAAAGGTAAAGACGTGACTCAATACAATGAGGTAGAGCGAGCTCGTCTGCGCAATAAAGAAATTGGGTTTGTTTTTCAACAGTTCAATTTGTTAGCTCGCACCAGTGCACTTGATAACGTAGCTCTTC
Source organism: uncultured Pseudomonadales bacterium (assembly GCA_964449995.1). Taxonomy (GTDB): domain Bacteria; phylum Patescibacteriota; class Microgenomatia; order UBA1400; family PJMF01; genus CAYVBW01. The sequence continues at coordinate 17,036 of CAYVBW010000001.1, forward strand.
CACTAGTATATGCTGGCGTTGATTTAATTCAAAGACATCAAGAGGCTGAAAAAATTTTAACAAAATTTGGTCTAGGTGATCGTTTAAAAAATAAACCCAACGAACTTTCTGGAGGCCAACAGCAAAGAGTAGCCATTGCTAGAGCCTTAATTAATAATCCCAGTATTCTGTTTGTAGATGAGCCAACCGGAAACCTAGACTCCAAAAGCGGCCAAGAGGTAGAAAACATCTTAAAACAACTTCATCAAGAAGGAAGGACGATTATTTTAGTTACTCATGAACCCAAGTTAGCTAAAATAGCTCAAAAAATCATTAGTTTAGAGGACGGGAAAATAATCGGAAAGCACACTCCTCCATACAAAGATCTAAAAAACTAAACATGAACTTATTAGATACCACCAAAATTGCCATCAAGGCTATTTTCACCAATAAGGTAAGAAGCTGCCTAACTATGTTGGGAGTAATTATTGGCGTGAGTTCTGTGGTGATGTTAATCTCATTGGGAAAAGGCCTTGAGGCATTTGTCGTGCAAAGTTTTGAGGATTTAGGAGCTAACAATATTTTTATTTCTCCTGGCAATCTTTTTGATGAAGAGGGTGGCTTTGGCTCAATGCAAGATATGGCGGTAGGAGCCATAACTATTAGCTTTACAAAAACAGATGTCCGTCAACTACAAAGACTACGCCAATATGTTGAAAAAGTGGCTTATTGGAATGCGCAAGGTGATACTTTAAGGTTTTTGTCTAACTCCGAACAAGGGATGGTTATTGGTACCAATGCTAATTACAACCAGGTATTAATAACTAATTTAGAAAAAGGCAGGTGGTTTACTCATTCAGAAAATGAAAGTGGAGAAAGGGTGGTGGTTTTGGGATATAAAATTGCTCAAGACCTTTTTGGAGAAGTTGATCCCATCAGAAAAAAAATTCGTATCGGCACAGTAACCTTTAATGTAGTGGGTGTGGCAGAAGAAAAAGGCGGAGCCGGTTTTGGAGGCCCGTCGTTGGACGACTACACCTACATTCCCTTTGAAACCTATTCCAGAATTTACGACACCAGCCGTGTTATTGAAATGGGCATCAGGGCTAATCCTGAAGTTGAAATCGACAATGCAATCCAAGCTATTGAGGAAAATATGTTACAAAGATACAAAGATGATGAGTTTAGTGTTTACGATCAAGGTGAAATATTAAGCGTAATTCAGGATATTTTGGGCATGATTACCATAGCTTTAGGTGGAATTGCTGCCATTTCGCTACTCGTGGGAGGAATAGGAATTATGAATATTATGCTGGTATCTGTAACTGAAAGGACCAAAGAAATTGGTTTGCGCAAAGCGCTAGGAGCTACACCCAATCAAATTCTTATCCAATTTCTCATTGAAGCTGCTTTTTTATCAATTTTAGGTGGGCTAATTGGTTTGGGTATAGCTTTTGGCGGATCACTAGCAATACAAAATGTCTTTCCAGCAAAAATTACCACGGAAGCGGTTTTGTTAGCCTTTGGAGTATCTACCGCTGTTGGTCTAATTTTTGGAGCTGCTCCTGCCAGAAAAGCATCTAGACTCTCCCCAATCGAGGCACTGAGATATGAATAGTGTGAATAGTTAGAGTTTGCTATACTAAGTTTATGAAATTAATTGGGAAAATTTTAATCACTGCTGGAATCATTCTTGCAATTTTATACGCAATTTATTTTGCCGGTACTCAAGGTTGGTTAAAAAACACCCCGCTTAAAAATCTTGACTATGAACAATTAAACTTTTTTAGTCAAGAAAGTGCTGAGCAAACCAAAGTTTTAACCGAAAGAGCCAAGGAAACTGGAGAACATGTTCAGCATATACTAGGCGACAAAGTAGAAGTTGATGAAGAAAGAAAAGAGAAAGCACTTCATGAAAAAACTATTGAATATGCTCGATATTTATACTGTAAACAAGTAGTAACAGATTGGGAAAAAGAATAGTTTAATTGAAATTTGGCCAAAATTGTCTCGCTACTCTTTGCAACAATCTAAAGCTTTTTGAACTAACTCACTCATCTTTTCAAAAATACTAACAGAACCTTTAACTTTTGGCTTTTTGTCTTCGCTGACAAACTCAATATCTTTTTTATCTTTAGTTTCTGCTTTTACGTCCTTTACCTTGACCGCTCCCAAATTCAAACCCCAAAACAAACTATACAACTGATAAGATTTTTTAAATAAATCCTCAGCATCCTTATTGTCTCCCTTGGTTAAAGATTTAGTACCCACTTCCATTAGACGCATAGAGGCGGCTAATAAATGTTTGCTAATACACCAAACCTCACCCTCATAATCTTTAATGATACGCTTGAGCAAATCTTTGCGCATCTCCCTAACCTCACTTAATAAGTCTAAATACTTTTTGTCCTGAGTTTTGCCGTAAGTAAAGAAAAAATGCTCTTCCATTGAAATTAAGTTCATAATTCCAATTGAAAGATCTTCCCCTGAAGACAAATCCAGCTGATGACCTTTCTCCATTTTTTTAACTTTATCTAAAAATTGTTGAATATCATCTTGTTTAACTTTTGGCATATTGTTTAAAGCTTAATTTATAAATTAACAAATAAATGATAGATAATTAGGTAATTAAATGAAAAATAAAACTCACTATAGATAAAAACAGCATTGGTAAAATTACTTTTTGATAATAAAGATAAACTTGATTGCCATTGACTAACCGCAGACGCTTATCAACTACGACACTAGCAGCAAAAACTCCAGTGCCAATGACTATTCCTAAGATGATCTTGTCAATTCCCCATAAGGTATTGAGAGGATTACCAGCTATACCCAATAAATACAGGGTGGGAATTAGTAAAAAATAAAACAAAGATCCAGCCAACCACTCTTTTTTGGGTAAATCCCATTCTTTTTGGCTTACCCAGCCTGCCAGCCACAAACCGCTTGATAAAGCCAAAGCACCAATCCACAAACCGGCGATACTATCATCAATGCCTAGCCAGCGTGAAATACCCAAACCAGCTCCAACTGCGACAGTACAGACAGGACAAACAGCCTGAACCTGTGCTGGAATCGCTACTAAATAACCCAAAATCAGTACAATGATGAATTTAATCTTCAATAAAGTTTTCATCTTGAATTTTTAACTCATTATCAGTTTCCATCTCATTAGAACTCTCTGTGTCAAGCTCTTCTCTTGCTCCATTTTCCTGACTTTGTTCCACTGACAGCTGCAGCTGTAAATACTCAATAATGTCTATTTTACCAATAAAACACTCCCCATGAGCATACATGAATGGTACTCCCACTCTCCTGGAATCGATACCGCAATCTATTGCAGCCTGAGTTAACTGATCAGCATACTGCTGATTTTGAGAAACTTCTTTAATTTGTAAGTCAAGCATCTCATCCGCCTTATTTTCCTCAACCCATTCTTCTACATCTTTGCAAAAAGAACAGGCCAAAGAAGAAAAAATAACAATAGTCTCTTCTCCAACATCAAAATTAGACTCTGTTGTTGAGTTTGATAGCACGGATTTATCACCGGTATTATTGTTGGCCTCATTTTCCTGAAAGGCGCCGCCGGTTATTACAATTGCCCCCATTAAAATAATAATAGTTAAGAGTGAAATGAGCGTAAGAATTTTTTTGTTTTGCATATTTTTAGTAAAATCATATTATGAACAAGCGTTCATATATTTTCAAGAGTTAATTAATAAATTCTAACGGCAATTCATGCTCAATCTCAGAATAAAAATACAGAAACGGTGTTCTAAAATTGATTACTTTTTTATCTCCATCCATGGGAACAATTAATTGCAAACTGCCCTCATAATCTTCCCAAGAGATTAAAGCGACTTCCAGTGAACTGAAGTTTTGAATTATGCCTGTGTCAAAACTTTGAACAAACTGAACCTCTGTTTCTTCTGGAAGCAATTCTCTGGCAATCTTAACATCAACATCTGTGTACACCGTCATTGCCCGCAGCGATGAATAGGGAACCTCTTGATAAACTAAGCCAACCAAAGTATAACCTTCTTGCAATTGTCTTTCCAGAATTCCCCCAGGCAACTCATCTTGAGCAGCCCTTCGTCCAATCAAAACTGCATCAACTTCTTGAACCCACAAAGCTTGTAGTGCAAAAGCAGAATTTGGATAAAGAGAAAAAGAAAACCTCTCATTTTCAAATTGAGATAAATATCTTTGCATCGTAGGACAATAGCCAATCCTTATTAACGAAATTTCGCCTGCAATTTCTGGATTTGCTTGAGTATGTCCAGATAGTTTTTGTTGATTTTTTGCACTCATTTGACTCAAAATAAAACCCAAGCCTATAAAAAATAACAAAAAAATATAAATAGATTGTTTTTTCATCTTTTTAAAGACAGCTGTTGTCATGAAATTCTGAAAAACCTGCGACAACTTGTTGCCCTAAATTTGTTAACTGATAATAGGTTCTCTGTCCTTTTTTCTCATTGAAAACCAAGTTTGCTTGCCGCAAGTCTGACATGTGATGAGAAATCAAGCTTTGAGATAAACCCAACTCATCCACAATTTCACAAATACAATGTTTTTTATTTTTCAGCAAACACATAATTTTTAAACGATTTTCTTCTGCCACCAATTTAAACAAAGAAGATAGATAAGATAACCTTGGACAACTACTACTAAAGGCAGAGCAATCATCACATGAACACGTATTCATAAATTAATATTTTAGTCTAATTTTAAAAACATGCAAGCAACCTCCTGATAAGATTAATAAAAAAAATTATATTTTTAAACATAGCCATTCTCAAAGCAACATCAAGATTCAAAGATTACCTCACATAAAACAATGTGTTATCATAAGCTAATAAAAATTTATTATTTAGAATCCTTACAACAATCTATGTCAAGCGAACAACTCCAAGCCAACCAACAATCAAACAAAACCGACAGTTCTCCAGCCCTGCAGGAATCTGCTAGTAATAAAATAAGTCGCCGAGATTTTTTAAAAAAAGGAGGAAAATTTTTTGCAGCTCTCGGAGCTGCGGCCACTCTCCCTGGGCTATCAACTGCCTGCAATCCCGAAAGTAAGTCTAGCGATACTGTGGAACCTCCAGAAACTCAATCTCCACAGCCAGAAAAAACCACTGAATATCCCAAATATCATGAGGAGACACCAAGCCAAAGAGTCCTTATTACCCATCCTGAAAAAGGCAATCACCTAAGACTGAGTCCCCAAATCGATCCGGGTGGGTTCAATATTGCCACCTCCATCGGTCCTAATCAGGAACTAACAACAACTCACGAACAAGTAGTGGAGGAGGAAAACGAAATTCAAATTTGGTATAAATTAGAGCGTCAGCACGAAGAGCAAAACATTTATATCTGTGCTGAACAGATTAAGCTTGCCAACGGAGAAGAAATAGGCAGACGCACACATGTAAGATATAAAGACTAAATTTTAAAGCTCAGCTGGCAACTCAAAAGTTACAACCTGGCCCTAAGTTGCATCTCTGCCTCTACTACCTCTCTGTCTTTACCATATTTTAACCTTGATAATTCTCTGATCATCTCAGCCATCTTTGGATTCATTAAAGCTTCAATTTTATCCATATCTTTTTCTAATGAAACGCTAAAGGGTGTCATGGGCTCGTTGTCAACAATGGTCTTCATGTAAATATGATATTTTTCAACATTGGTGAGATCGGTTTCACTAAAGATTGGAGCAAACTCGTGCTGTAGGAAGTTGGCATCTGTAACGCCAATTCTAAAAGAAACGATAGTGCCTACGTTCCCAAAAACAGCATTTTTAACATCTTCGTCAATCTGTCCAATATACTGGTTGGCTACGATTAGATTAAGTTTATATTTTCTGGCCTCTGACAAAATAACTGCAAAATCTTCTGTAGCGTAATTTTGAAACTCGTCAACATATAAAAAGAAGTCGTCGCGCTTTTCCATTGGCACATCAGCCCTACTCATGGCAGCTGTGAGAATTTTGGGTACTAAAATTAAGCCTAAAAATTTTGCATCTTCTTCTCCTAAAACACCTTTAGATAAATTACATAAGATAATCTTTTTTTCATCCATAGCCTTTCTAAAATCAAACGCACTTTGAGTCTGCCCAATAATGTTTCTCATAGTTTTGTTGGTTACAAATCTGCCAAATTTTGACACAATGTAATCCAAAACCTCTGATTTATGAAAATCGCTGGTTTGGGCAATTTGATCAGTCCAATAACGCCTCACTATCGGATCTTTAATAAAGGGCAAGGTTTCTTTTACAAAATTTTCATCAGTTAAAATCCTAACCACCTCAATAAAAGTAGAGTTTTCTCGACTCATAACAGAAAGCATGGCGTTTCGTATAGCATGTTCAAATCTTGGACCAATAATGCCAGTTCTATGTGGATCATAAAGTTTGTACATCAAATTAATGATCGAACTCACCATAAAATGCTGTTGTTCTTCGCTGTAAGCCTCCATAATGTTTAAGCCCATCGGTCTTTCTCTGTCTGAAGGATTAAAATAAATCACATCTTCAGCTCTTTCAGGAGGCATTAACTCCAAAACATCCTCAACAAAATCTCCATGCGGATCAATGGCAGCTACTCCTTTTCCCTCCTCGATATCCTGCAAAATCATTTGCTTGAGAAATTCTGATTTACCTGTCCCTGTTTTACCAACAATATACATATGACGCCGACGGTCGTTCAGTTTCATATGGACCTTTCTCTTTTCACCTCGATAGTGAGACTCTCCAATATATAAACCTTCACTAGGAATTTCATGAGGGGCAGGAGCATTTTTGGCCATCATCCATTTAATATGATGTGTTTCTACTGTTTTGTTGGGAAAATGAAAAATCGTTGCCAGCTCAGCAGTATTTAAAATACTGGTGCCTTTGTTAAATAAAGGCATATATCGATATATGAAATCAATCATAAACAAATGCTTAAAAAAAATTTTAGCCTTTTTAAAAGAATTATAGGGAGAGGCAAACTGAGCAAACGCACCCGTGATGTTACTTAAATGAGTATCCGTAGCCTGTTCTGTTGGTGCTGAAACTACCATTCTAATTGAAGTTCTAAAACCAGGTCTTGAGATTTCATCACTGATTGCTTCCATTTCTTTGGGATCGTGTTTGTAGGTCGTCTCATCAGGATCTGCCTCCTGCTTTTTTTCCTTACTCATATAAGAACGTCCCTTTTTCTGCCATTTTTTAGAAGTGGGTTGAATTAAAATTTGTAAAACACCACCCTCTCCAGTGTGCATTTTAGATAAGGCTGAGGTTATTAAAGACAAGCCGTCTGTGGGCAAATCTTTATAAATTTGGATGGGATAATAGTCTGGACTGGCTGTTTTCATGGCAGCAAAAGCCACCTTTCCATCTTCGCTAAAGATGTTAACCTCATCTACTTCTTCAATCTTGGCTGAAGGATAAGCGCCATTAATCTGTTTTTCCACTACATCTTGAATTTTTTTAGAACAACTTACATAAAAGCCAATCTCTTCTTTTAAAGCAGCAATTTCAAATGCAATAATTGGCTGGCGTTTAGTAAAAGAAAACATGCCACCTTTGTGCAATGAGTACAAACCAGCAAACATTTGCTCTGCAGCATCAATTTTAATCTCATTGTCTTTAGGTAACCTCACCAGCAGAGTCACAAAGCTTAAGGCATAATCCTCTCTTTTGAAATGCTTAAACCACTGAAAAACCATATAGATAAAAACAACCAAAATACCAATAACAACTATGACAGCAAATATACCCGCAATCACTGACGCCAACTGGCCGAATATTTGATCAAAATTATCCATATATTGTAAATAATTGTACTACATTAAGATTATCACTAAATAAAACAAGTTGGTAAGCTATTGTTTAGAAACAGCCGGACGATAAATAACTTTGCCTTCAAAAATTTTCATAATCTTTTTGCTCCATTCCACTAGCCAGCGAATACTAAATTTGGGACTTTTACGCTTCCCTTTTTTTTCAATTTCCGGAGTAATGGGCAAGACCACCACCCTTTCTGACACATATTGATCATCGTCTGGCATACTATCAGCAGCCTCAGCAATTACTATTTCTTTAGGAGCCTTTTCTTGATCTGTTTTAACTTCCTCAATATATTTTTCAACCTCTATTGGTAACTCAGGGCTTTTTTCTTCTTCAACATACTGAATGGCAACAGCTTGTTCTTGAGAGGAACTAAGCCCACCTTCAGCAGCTTCCTTGCGACCAGTAGAAACATATCCTATATCTTGATCTTGTGCCTTTTGCTGGTCAAGGGAGTTCGCTTTTACAGACTGATCTGCTGACTTATCTTTAGAAATTTGTGGAGGTGTGGCTTGTTTTGCATCAATATCATCCAAAACCTTTTCCAACAAATTCAATTTCTCTAATTCAGAGACCTGCTCACTTTTAACAATTTCCTGATCTGAAACACGGCCACTAATTCCCGAATGCAGCCAGTTAAAAACTTGTTGAGAAAATTTAGACCCAATATTCTGCTGAGAGTCTTGTGATTGAGCAGGCTGATTCATATCCTTTATCATACTAAGAATTTAGTTAAGATAAAAGAGCTTATATCTAGTCGCTAGCTAATTATTTATAACAATTAGCTCATCACCAACTTCTATGTGGTGTTCATTAACAAACCCAGCCTTTACTTCTAACAGCATATCAACTTTCTCTATAGGCTGATAAATCGGTAGAGTGTCTAATTCTTGATCTGGCTTTGGTTTAGGAACATCTAAAATCAAATCAACAACCATGTTTCCCCGCAACCAAATCAAATCCAAATTAAACGTCATATCCTTCATCCAAATTTGATGTTTATCAGGACGATGAAAAACAAACAACATGCCGTCACTGCCAATTTCTTCCCGGTTACTCAGTCCTAAAAGTTGGCTAGCATAACTATTAACAATCTCAAAACGAAACTGCTTGCCCGACAATGTAGCGTCAATCAAAGATCTGTCCTCAATGGACGTTAAATCAATCTGCTGTTGAGTGGGTTGTTGTTCTTTTGTCCCAGCAACCCTAAGTAAAATAAAGGTAGCTAATATTAATAAAGGTAAAAGCAATAATAATTTTTTTTTCATTTATTTAAATATTGACGTCTATTGAATAAATTCGAAAATTAAGTTCAAGCAAAAAAGAAAAGTAAACTTAAAAAAAGAAAGTATGCAAACAAAGATATCATCACTGCTCGAACTTGATTTAAATCAAGTTTTTTCTTAACTAAAGACCAAAATCGCTCATTAAATATTTTTTGATTATCTCGATATTGCCACATTTCTAAAATTATTCCCAAGAATAAACTCATTACCAATCCAATTCCTAGAGCACTCCCTGTTGAAGTAAGGATAAAAAAAGATAAGGGTATCAAGCTTGCGACAAACAAAACAGACCTAGTGGCTAGAAAGGGGGTCTTTAATTGATTTTTATCTAATTGATCTGACTGGTTAACTTGACCCTCTTGCAACTGACCTTCGTTGTAATATTGATAAAAGACAAGCTCATCTAAAATCAACAAAGCCATGCCGACCAATCCACCTACAACAAACAGTAAATATAAAGTTAGCTGAGTAACAAAAAAGAAAGGTAAAAAATAAACTACAAAAGCAATAATTTTATATTTCATAATTTTTTAAAAATGATTTTTTAACTTATTAATTGAATTTTAATACAACCTTAATATCTTAGGGACAAAATTTTCATCACGCTTTGATCAACTTGTTGTGCAAAACTGGCATCCTTTTCATACACTTGCACAAGATCTTGCCTGATGGTTTGAAATTCTTCAAACTCAACATCCCTCCCATAAAGCAAAACATCATTTCCTGCCAACAGGGCTAAATATGAAATCCTAGACAAACCCCCAAAACTTATATCAACCAAATTAGTCTCCTCAAATTCAGTTGAGTCATCAACTCTTAAACTAGCGGCTTGAGTGCCTACTAAATCAAATCCTGGAAGTTGATCAGCCTCATTTATCTCAGGCCAATAATCAATTTTCTCAAAACTTGCTAAAGCTCTCATATCTAGAGCATCACTAAAAACTAATAAATCTGGATAAGACTGTGAAAAAGAGAGAATGCAATCTTGACTTAATGAACAAGGAAGATTTTGAAGTCTGTTTTCAAGCTGAACATGAGAGGTCATCACTCCGATGTTTGGATATAGGTCAAAAATTTCGGCAAAAATTTCAATTTCTTCTTTTGGAAAATCAATTACATCTGAAGAAAAGTGCAAGTCTTTTGTTAAGCTACCCAACCCTGGGAAGTGCTTAACAACTGGAATTATTTGGTGATTACCAAAAACCTCGATATATTTTTTTGCTGCTGAGAAAGTTTTAGCGCCATCAGCACAACTTCTAGATCCCAAAACCGAACTGTCAACGTCCAAAACTGGAGCCAGCACAATATTTATACCTAACTGTCGTAGCTCAGTTGCAGAACTTATCAATTCATCTAGCTGCTCAACCTCCCTCTTTTCACACATCTCTCTCCAAGGAGAAAGTAAGGTAAATCCTTCCCCAGAAAAACGCTGAGCTCCTCGCCCTTCGTGATCTACCAAGTATAAAGGGTGAAAAAAAGATTCCTCAAATATTTGATTAATCCGATCAATTTCTTGCTGAGCTAAATCAAGAGGTATGTCTGATCCAAAAAAAAGTATAAAACCAGGTTGAAAATTTTTCAAAGCAGTTTGTTGAGCCGATAAACCATTGGCTGACGAGTGACTGATTGTTGTTTCTTCAAGATTATTATCTTGACTGTCAGACTCCGGTTGAAACGCATCTTCGCTTTCCTGACCAATAATATACGGATACGACATTAGTAAACCAATCTTTTGATCACTAGAAAGTTGATCAAAAATATCAGCCAAAGGATCTACTGCATCTGTTGCAAATTTCTCATCATTGGTTGCCAGCTGCTGTGGTTGATGAAATCTATTATAAAAAGGAGTAGCAAAATAATTATACCCCAGCAATACTGCCAAAATCGCTAAAAAAATTATAAAAACAGTCGTTGAATGAATTTTCATACACAATTTAATTTTAAAAATACCCTACTTGTTCCCACTGCCTTTTTCTGCCTTTTCTTTTTTGAGCTGATTAAACTTCCACATAAAAAGTGCGCCTTTGTTTTTAGCCCGAACATCACTGACAAAACTTAAAGCTCTCTCCAACAAAACCCTTTCTTCCTGTTTGGCCAACTTCATATAAAGACTTTTATGTTCTAAATCGTCTAGTTCTACAGCCAAACGATAACCAAAATCTTGAAATTCTTGAGAAATATAGCCCTTATTTTCTTTAGCCTCAAAGCCATCAAATAGTGTTCCTAGATCTTGAAAACCTTTGTCTTGAGATTTTTTTTTGCTTGAATTCATATATTGCCAACAACTCCTTAACGACTTATTTATCAAACTTTTCCTTAGCCAGCAAGCTTAATAAAACTCCAACTGAACCAAGAGCAAATAAACCGATCCAATCAACTTTAACCAGCAAAAAGAAAATCAACATAAAAAACCAAAATAGAACAGCTGCAATTGAACGGTTAACTTCATTATAAACAAAATAAGAAAAATCTTGACTACCTCTCCCTCTAGAAAAAATAATTTTATCATGAATTAACCAATAAAAGTTGCCTAGCATGCGATTGCTGGTATCAACCACAATCACTTCCCAAGCCCCAGTAACCAACACCCTCAACATTGTTATCACTGACAAAATCGCTCCCGAGATAGCAAATGGAGTTCTGTGTTTTGCTTTCTTGTCTAGGAAATCTCCAGTAAAAATATTAACAATCATAGCCAAAAAGAGAGAAACAGTGTATATATAGCCCACTCTAACAATGTCCGTAATTATTAAAAAAACATAAAGTGGCCATAAAACAAAACTGACATCATAAAAATATCGCCCAATTTGAGAAAAAACCAATCTTTTAAAAGATTTCTCTTTCATCCAGCGTAAATATTCTTGCAAATTAACTTCATCTCTTTCAGGAGCTAGGTCAAGTTTAATTAAGCCCATAATCGAAACGACTATTAATAAAATACTGATATAAAATAAATAATTAAAGCCAAAAAAATTAATAATTAAAGCCCCTAATGCTGGAGCTAACATCGCTATAAAATTACCTAAAAATCTAAAGCCTGCCAAACTTTTACCCATTTCTTTTTCCAGAGAAAACCGGCAAACCAAAGTATGGTAGGATTGCCAAAAAAAGCCTGTTTCTATACCCGCCAATATAGTTGCTAAAAGCAAAAACCAAGGATTTTTTTCAATATAAGTAAGGGTTAGCAGCCAAAATGCTTTAAAGACTGTTCCCAAAAGCATAGATTGATCATGGCCAATTTTTAGAGTGAGTTTAGCTTGGGTAAAATTTACCACTGCTCCAAATAGTCTTTGGAATAAATAATAAAAACTAATCACTAACATGCCCTTTTGCAGGTTAGTAAAATCGGGACCAAAAAATTCCATTGTTTGGGCAGACTGATAAAAAAATAGAGGCAAGTAAAAAGTCCCAAGACGACCCGCTGCATCTCTGAAGATCAAACTAAATGCTAACCACCTTCGATTACGACGCCTGGCTGTAATATTATGCTTAATTCTTTTGATAATTTTTGAAATTATAGACATAATAAACCAATAAATATAGTTAACTCACAAACCCCAGTTGTTGAATAACTTGAGAAAAGTTTGCTGTTAATTTTTTAATCTGATCTTTGGACATTTTTTGCAAAACATAATTTTCCGGAGGAATTCTTCTGTCTTTTCCTCTATCATCTATACCAAAACGAATATGCCAAAAATCCTGTGAACCCAAAGCTTGGTAAGTTGACAATAAACCATTGTGTTGCTTTGGACCCACCCCTTTTTGAATTTTAAACTCGCCAATCTTTAAATCTAAATCATCATGCGCTACAAAAACCTGATTTAAATTAGATTGAGCTGAGCTATTAACATCAAAATAAGAAAAATAAGATAAAGTTTTGACAACTGCTTCACCTGAAGCATTCATATATGTCTGAGGTTTTACCAAATAGAATTCTTGATTTGAGGTTATTGCAGATAAAATTTTTTTATTATATGAAAAAGAAGACAGGCCTAATTTTTTTTGTAAATAATCTAAAAATAAAAACCCCGCGTTATGGCGCGTATCCTGATAGTCTGCTCCGTAATTACCCAGACCAAAAACGAATTTCTTTGTCATCATAAATTTATTTTAACTCGAATTGTTGCAAAATAATCTAGCCAATTTTTATGCTTTCTAACTCTTTTACCGATGTGGCCTGTTCCCAATTTTTATCATCTCTAAACTTAACTAGTCTTGGGAAACGCAAAGCCCTGCCTGCACTATGTAGTGGAGAAACTGTTAACTCATCTGCAGCAATCTCTACCACAATTTTAGGAGACACCCAGACATCTGGCTGCAAATCTTTAGGAACATCATACTGCAGAGGTTTTTTTGAAACTTGATATTTATCAGCCTCTTTTTTAATATACTTAAACTCTTCGTCTGTTAAACCAGTGCCAATTTTAGCAATAGTCTTTAGTTTTTTTTGAGAGGATAACACACCAACTAAAAAAGCCCCAATCCCAAATTGACTGCGCTTGCCTTTACCGCGATAGTAACCCATCACCACACAATCCAGGGTATCGCTGAGCTTACCCAATGTCCCCTCACTCTCTTTAATCTTTACCCAACGCCAACCTTTACGACCAGAACGATACTTAGAATCAATTCTTTTTATAACAGCCCCCTCTAACCCCTTTTCAAGTTGTTGTTCATGATATTGTTGAATTTCGCCAGGATCTTGAGTTTCAACTACCTCTGTAAGCTTAATTATTCCATTAATCTCAACCACGTTTTGCAAAATTTTTTTTCGATTATTTAAAGGCTCATCTATTAGTGGCTCATTATTCAAATAAAGAATATCAAACACATAAAACATTAAAGGCACCTTTTCTGACTGACTAACAACTTGATGCTTACGTTTTCTAGTAATAGTTTCCTGAAAAGTTAGCAGTTTTTTAGATTTAGGATCATAGGCAATTGCCTCAGCATCTAAAATACAATTTTGAGCCTGGATTTGGTCAATCTCTTCTAAAATCTCAGGAAACATATGGGTAACATTGTCTAAATTTCGAGTAAAAATTTGAACAGGTTTTTCCTTATCAGCTTTATTAATGTGAATTTGGACCCTAAGCCCATCATATTTTGGCTCTATTATCACTCTGCCCATTTTTTCTACTATTTCATGCGCAGTATTAAGGCGTTGACACAAAGCGGGCATGACAGGAATTCCCAGCGCAACTTGATAATTATCAAAAAAATCTTTAACCTCTGTTTTTGAGCTACGTTGTAAATATTCCTGAGCCAGCTGTCCAATATCAGCTCTTTTCTGATAAGCCGCTTCAATCTTCTTGCTGTCGCTTTTATTCTGATGCCTAACCCAGGACAAAGCATCAATTATGGTCATTGTTGAAAAGCCCAAGCGCAGCTTACCCACAATTATTCTGACCACAAATTTAATTGAAGCTGGCTGTAAATTTAACAGCAATTCATAGGTCTTGTTAATTTTTCTATCCTGGGAACCTTCTCCTTCCTCATCTGCTATGTCTACCAAAATTTTGTGAACTTCTAAAATGAGCAAGTCTTTACCTAACAATTGAGTATTTTCTAGCAATTGTTCTATAGCTAATCCCAAATCTCCTAAATCCTTATTAGCTTTTTTTATTTTTTCCAAATAAAGAGAGTCGTCTTGTTCTTTAAACAAATTAATACTAGGTAAAGAATCATCTTGATCCAAGTGATTAAGTAGTTTGGCCAACGCCCTCATGGTTAACTTCTCACTCATATTAAACTCTAAAGATTGATAGCTTGGCACTAACTTCCCCTGCATTAAGTAACAAACTACAGGAATTTCCTCAGTTTTGAGTTCCTGAAAAAGTTGTGCCAACTGCGCAGTCATTTCCAAACGGGAAGCGGTGACTTCTAGCTTTTCCAAGTATTGAGCGAAGGTTAAAAATTTCATAAATAATGTGTTAAATAAATTCGCAAATTAGTATTGGTAATAAATAAGAGCTCATTTCTAATTTGCTTCACCCCGAGCGCACTTTGTCTTGTTCCGCTCCCTCGTCCCGCTTAGCGGGATGGCGAGAGGACGGGAGGACAGGCTGGCGTGGTATATAATCAGAATTAACCAAATTTAAACCACACTATTTAGTATTCTAATATAAATTCTCCTGATAAAAAGCTATTTTTCAGCCAAACTGTAGGTTACACCCTTGGTAACTCCATGTTTTTTAACCACACCTTTTTCTAACAAATCTTTCAAGTCTCGAAGAATGGTATCAATAGAAACATTAGGTAATAAGTCTTGGGCATCACTAGAAGTAATTTCTCCTTGATCCTGAAGTAATTCTAAAATAACGATTTGTCTTTCTGACAAAGCTACTTGACGGCCCAACTCTTTTTTCATTTTCAAATCCTTTGAAAGCTTGAGAACCTTTTCTTTCACCTTATCTACCTCAACTGCCAATCCATAACAAAAATACTCCAACCAATAAGTCATGTCAGCGTTTTCATTTTGCTGAACAGATTGGAGGGCACTGTAATAACTTTCAA
Source organism: uncultured Pseudomonadales bacterium (assembly GCA_964449995.1). Classification (GTDB taxonomy): domain Bacteria; phylum Patescibacteriota; class Microgenomatia; order UBA1400; family PJMF01; genus CAYVBW01. Next base: position 32,651 of record CAYVBW010000001.1, read on the forward strand.
CCGCACTGTCAAAATACTCCTCCAAAGAAAAGAATCTCTTAAAATCATAGCCAGTGGCATAAAGAACCAATGATGTCATAGCCCGTGCAGTACGTCCATTCCCTTCAATAAAAGGATGAATGTAAACCAACTGATAATGCGTGATAGCTGCTTTAAAAATCGAATGAATCTTTTTTGACTCAGAATGGTTAAGCCATTTGAAAAAATCTTCAACTAAGTACGGTACCTCCACCGATACCGGCGGTCTAAATACCACTTTTCCAGCTGCCTCACCTGCACCCTTAACAATAACTTGCTTACGCCGATAGTAGCCAATTTGATCCTCAATTAAAAGTTTGTTCATGGTTAAGACATGGAGATGCTTGAGAGTTTTTTCTGAAAATAAATCTGAAACATTTTTTTGACCCTGTTCGTCAATCCATTTAATTACGTTGCGATAATTCAAAACCTCCTGCACATCTCTTTCTCGAGCAATAATGCCTGCTTTTTTAGCAGCCTCCTCTGGATCATCAATCAAATCAAGTCTAGCAACTCGCTGGGCTTGATCTTGGGTTAGGTCATTACCCTCTATTTTGGTCCCAAAATGTATGGTGCGAGCCATAGCATCTTTTTTAAACTTCGCCTCCCAAGCTGGCACCAAAGGCGAGTGGTCAATTAAAGCCTTAGCAGATTCAATAGAGCTCACATAGGTAAGTAAATTGGTAGTAATTTGAAAATTTGGCTTGAACATAAAAAATTTGGGTTTCTATTTATGTATTTTAAGCGATTTTTGCAAAATTTGCAGGATTAAATTTTATCTTAAATACTTCACGCTTGCCATTCATTGCTTCCCACGAGAATAATAAATTTAAAACTTTATAATTGAAAAAATATGCTCAATGTCAGCATGCGATATAATGCATATAGTCAAAAAGGTGTTAAGTAGCTAAAAATTAATAAATTAAAATGTCAAAAATTAAAACTCCAGATAAAATTGAGAATTTGCCTTTAGCCATTATCCAAAATATGATCGCTCTTGCCACTAGCGGTTTTGGCTTGGTGGTTGCTCTTGCCTGGAACGAATTAATTAGAACAACGATCACAGAATATTTAACCCCCATTATTGGCACTGGCGGTGGAATTATTTCTCTTTTTATTTATGCTGTTGTTGTTACTGTTTTAGCAGTCCTAGTTACAATGCAGCTTTCTAAAATTGAAAAAAGAATAAAAAAAGCCAGTGAAGAAGAATTGGCTGCAAAATAAATTCGCAAATTAGTATTAGTAATAAATATGAGCTCATTTCTGAGGGGTTACACCCCTCAGCATTTTGTCTTGCTTTGCAAGATCAAAGCCTGCTCCCCTGTCGCTTTAAGGGGTATTAGACCCTTAAAGCTCCACTAGGGGGAATCCCCCTAGAACCCCCATTCTGATTTGTTCCTCCTACTAAACGGAACAAGCTGTCGGGGTATATAATCAGAATAAATAAAAAATTTCAACAATTAGTAGAACCCTGCCTTGAACAAAACTCAAATTCAGCATTATTTAACAGATCTCAATCTACCAAGTCCTGGGTCCCACAAAGGACAAAATGGAAAACTGCTGATTATAGGTGGCTCCGAATTATTTCATGCTGCTAGTCGCTGGAGTTTAGATATTGCCTCTAAGCTCGTAGACATGATCTTTTATACTTCGGTTCCCAGCAATAACCAGCTTATTCTAGAAGCAAAAAAAAATTTTTGGAATGGTATTGTGGTGGCAAGAGAAGATTTGGAGGACTATATTCATGAAGCTGATTGCATCTTAATTGGCCCAGGTATGATGCGCCATCAGTTAGACGCTAAGCCTGAAAATGATAACAGGGAATATTACTTAAACAATTCGCCAACACTACAAGAATGGCAGGATAACACTCAGAAAATTGTTAACTATTTATTGTCCAAATATCCAAATAAAAAATGGGTTATAGATGCTGGAGCCTTGCAAATGATGAATCCTAATTTACTTACCAATACATGCATCATAACCCCCCACCTTAAAGAGCTAAAAATTGTTATCAACAAACTTGGCCAAGAGCAAAGAGTTAAATTCAGCCAAAATGATCTTAACTCCATGAGTAGTTTAAGTTTATTAAACAAATTACTTAACAATGCCCTCATTTTGCTTAAAGGACAAGCAGATGTAATCACTCATGGTCAAGAAACTTACGAAATTAAAGGCGGCAACGCTGGCATGACCAAAGGAGGAACGGGGGATGTTTTGGCTGGCTTGGTTGCGGGACTTTATACCACCAACCAAATTTTGCCTAGCGCTATCGTAGCTAGCTATATTAATAAAATAGCGGGCGAAATTTTATATCAAAGCGTTGGTCCGTTTTACAATGCCTCAGATTTACTAAACACTATTCCCAGAATGTTGTGGGAAGAACTAAAACAAGCTAATTCTTAAAAACTGCTTACTTTAACTAACTAACTCTTTTGTAGCACTTCAGCCAACCTAATTACCTCAACTTGTCCAAGTTTTTGTTCAACCTCTTTTACCAAGTCTTGATTTACTGTCGTAATAATGATTTGCTCCCCATCAATTAAGTCCAATACTTTTTCTCTGTTGTCTTTGTCTAACTCAGAAAGAATATCATCTAAAATCAGGATTGGTAATTTATTTGTTTTGTGTTTTAAATAAACTAATTCTGCTTTTTTTAACCAAATGACGCCCATTCTTTTTTGTCCCCTAGAACCGTAGGCATCCAATGCTTTGTAGCTAGAAGCCCCATCTTCTCCAAGTTGCAAATCCAACATAACCTCAAAATCATCTTTATGGGGACCTATCAGGGTAAATCCTGTTGCTATTTCAGCTGTCCTATGATCTTGAATTCTTTTTTTACTAATCAATGAGGGTTTGTAATTAATTTTCATCGGCAGTGGCTGCTCAACCTGGGAATTGACAAATTTTATTAAACTTCTGCGCCTCTTTTGCAATCGCTCTCCGTGCTTTGTTAACGCCATATCCCAATAAGTTAGCACCTCTTGGTCCTGTTTGTTTTCCTTAATTAAAGACAAAAGTCTATTACGGCGCCTTAAAGCTTTATTGTACTTATCCAAAGAGGTGCTGTATTCATAATCTGTTAACACTAACAAAGAATCTAAATAGTCCCGACGTCTACCTGGTGAACCCTCAATTAACCTCATGTCTTCAGGTCTAAAAACCACAGTTAACAACTGGCCCACAAATTTCTTTTTCTGCCTACGATTATCATTAACGCTAAACAGCAGTTTGCGCGTTCTTTTGCCATTAACTTCTCCCCTAGTAATCAAGGCAGCCAAAACTAACTCATCAGCTATTTCTAAATTTTCTTTAAAAGAGGAAATATTATCATGAATTTTAGCCCTCACTCTTCCCAAATCGCGATCGATTTGAATCATTTCTTCAATTTTGCCGGCTCTAAAACTCTGACCAATCGATAATAACCGAATTGCCTCCACAACCGAACTTTTTCCCATAGCATTTGGGGCAATCAAGACAGTTGTCTGTCGCTTAAATTCCAACAATAATTCTGAGAATAAACGAAAGTTCTTTAATTGTAGCTTGCTAATAAGCATTTATGGATTTAAAAAATATTTAATAGTTATTGCCAGAGCTTAAAGAGAGCCTAAATCTAAATAGTAAATAAAGCAATAAAATCTGCCAATAAACAACAAAAATTACCAACCAGGTTGTAAAAAAGGAATAAAGAGCAAATACCAATGGAGTTTGTGGCAAAGTTAATACAGAAAGAAAAAAAGTGATCAAAGGGAAGAGAACAGCTTTAGACAAAACAATCAACAGCCCCAAAAAAATTACTGGCATCAAAGCGATCCAAATAAAAGTTTTTTGTACAACTAATATTTGCATTGTTTGGTAGGGGTGAAGTAGTAAACCTAAAGAAAATCTAAACAAAGCATAAATATAAGACAAAATAAAGTTTTTCATAATTTTTTAACTAAAGATATTTCAATACAAACTCAACAAACAGTGAGGTAATTAGTGAAAAAAATAGTAAAGTTTGCCAAGGATAGTAGATAATTAAGTCAATAAATTTTTCTAAATTTTTGGGTAAAGAAGAAATTTGTTCTAGATATGCCTGAGTTGCTGCTTGCTGCTGAAGCTTATCTAAAAGTTGAGATTTTTTTATTAGATCAGCATTAATAGTGGCATCGCCATGTTTTTCTAAAGAAGCTGGTTGTTTCATTAATAAACTCGTTAGTAGAATTAAGGTAGTTATTATTGATAGTTAACTCGTTTCTAAGGGGCCATCGCCCCTCAGCGTTTTGTCTTGCTTTGCAAGAACAAAGCCTGCTCCCCTGTGACTTGAAAAAAATGATATTCAAGTCACACCAGGGGTAATCCCCCTTGAAACCCCCATTTTGATTAATCACTCGCAGCAAGCTACGAGGTTAATCAAAATAACTCTCCAGAAATAATTATATCTCAAGAAGGCTGAGAATGCGAACTTTGAATTTGTTTAAAACAGGCCAAGTCCACTAGTCAATAGTGGCATAAATTTCTTTAAAACTTTCCCTGGCACGATAGAGATCTGACTCAACTGATTTAAAAGTTTTACCCATAATTCTTGCGATCTGCCTCACCCCCATGCCATCCACATACTTCATCAACAATAAACTCTTTCTTCTATCCAACATCTTGTTGAGTGCTTGTTTGACTTTAAGTTCCACCTCGCTACTCTCTTGAATTTTTTCGCTGAGCAGGGACTTGCCCAACGGTAAAATCTGAATCGCTTTTTTAGCATATTTTTTACGATAATAATCAGCAATTTCATGACGTAAAACAGCCATCATCCAAGTCTTTAAGCTGGAATCGCAACGAAAAACATGAATTTTCTTTAAACAATTGATCATGGTTTCTTGGACCACATCTTCAACGTCGCGAAAACTACCAATTTTATTTTGAGCTAAAGAGAAAAGTTGAGGATAATAATGATCAAACCAATATTTAACAGCTTGAGGATCACCGTTTTTTAATCGCTGCACCAATCTTTTTTCAGAAATTTCTTTTTGCATTTTTTTCGAGTAAATATTTGATCAAATTTGCGCTCAACACAGCTTTATTTTTGAATTGCAGAAACTGTATTTAATCACAACCTATTACTTTTATAAAGAAAGCTATTTTTATAAAGATAGCTAAAAATGCTCCTAAAAGCCTAACTTCAAACCGATCTCGCTCTTTTAAAACCTACATCACACACATTACAAAAGCCTAGCAGACCACCCTTTTATCAAGACTAATTTAATAATTAAACAGAATATGTTATTATTATCAATAATTATGAGACCTTTTCTTCATTCTATTGTTAATAACCAGCTTATTTCACAGCAAAACCAAAATGAAGCAACGCCCATTAAACTCACTGATTACCTCACTCTCAGGGGAGGAGAATCAATTGCGGATGTATACGATCAACCGGCAAAAATTGTTAATTTAATTGTTAGCAATTTGTTTGTTGTAGCTGGAATTATTATCTTTTTTTTAATTATTGGAGCTGGATTTAGTTTTATTAAAGGCTCAAGCCAAGGTAAAGAAGAGGCGAAAAATCTTTTAACTGGAGCTGTTATCGGTTTTTTAATTATGTTTTCTGCCTACTGGATCATTCAAATTATTAAATTTGTGACTGGTGCAGATATACCAATTTAAGTAAAATTAAATAATCCTGCCATGATAAATGAAGTTGGCAAATAATTTATAATGAAAAAAATACCTCTTTTTTTTAAAAAAATCACACAAAACTATTCAAAGCTTTTCCTAATAGTTTTTGCACTACTATTATTTTTTTCCTCTAAGTTGTTGGTAAATGACACATTTGCTTCTGGTAATAATTGTCACTGTGTATGTGATGCGAGAGGGCGTGATTGTTCTTGGATGGGCCCAGATTGCGGATACTACCAAGGTCGTCTTTGTGAGGCGGGTGATGTGTTTGGAGAGAGTATTTTTGGCACAATTCAGCCCCCTGCAGGAGTAAGAGAAATTCAAGAAGAAGTGGGGGCTGGAAACATTGGCATTATTTTATTTGCATCAAACCTAGTAAGACTAGTAACTGTGGCTGCAGGCATTTGGGTTATGTTTAATTTTATCTCAGCCGGGTGGATTTATATCACATCAGGCGGAGATGCCTCAGCTCACGAAAAAGTATCTGAGAAAATAACCCAGAGTCTTATAGGCTTAGCCATAGTGGCACTAGCTTATACTATTGCCGGACTTATCGGTCTTTTGATTTTTGGAGATGCCAGCTTTATTCTTAGGCCCACCTTAACCGGGGTTGGCCAATTTTAAATTAACAACTTATGAATATATTTTTAAAAATTCTTAATTATTCAGTGTCATTTTCTAGTCAATTTGGTAATGGATTTCAGCCACCCACAGATGTCTATACCCAAGGCGCTGACGACAGTGGGGAGGTGGTAAATATCTTGACTAATTTTCTTTCTAATTTAATTGGTCTTCTAACAATCTTTGGGGCTCTGTTTTTCATTGTTAACTTTTTCTTAGGAGCCCTTGCTTGGATTTCAGCTGGTGATGACTCGGGTAAAGTGGAAAAAGCGAGAACAAAAATAATGCATGGAGTGTTGGGGCTGATTATAATCGTCCTTGCTTATTCAATTATCGGACTTATTGGACAAATTATTGGCATTGACTTAATTAATTTAGGAGAAACAATAGAGCAGGTTGTACCAACTTTATAAAAATGTAAAATTTAAATAATGCTTAATAATATACAAATATGACACAACACTTTTCTATTTTAAATAAATTAATTACCAAACCAATCCAAGCAAGCAATGGCAGGCTTTTTAATCCCGTTATTGGAAGGTTAGGAGATGACCCTGACGCAGCCAGCACAGGTAATTTGTTTTTAACTTATGCTATTCATCTGTGGAGAATAGCAATTAATATCGGAGCCTTAATAGTTTTGGCTTTTTACATAGTTGCCGCCTATGAGTGGCTAACCAGCGGCAGCGACACTCAAGGAGTTGAAAAAGCGCGCAAAAGATTTGTGAACGCCACCATTGGTTTGATTTTATTGGTGGGGTCTTTTGCCATCATAGCCTTTATCAGCAATTTATTGTTTGGTGAAGACTTTAATTTACTACACTTAACCTTCCCAGTTGGCCAAAGCACAGCGCCAACAACACCAATTCATAATACTGGGATATAACTAAAAAATCAGCTTAATTTTTTCAAAAAAAAGAAAAAAATAACATGACAAGCAAAACCACAAACTCATTAGCCTCAATTGAGTTTGATATCGGTCAAGAAGGCAGAGAACAACTCCCTTTTGGTGAAACTGTGGTCACAGAAGGTGGTGGAGCCAGCGCTGTTTCCAGCTTCATCAGCAACTTATTAAGAATAAGCATTGTTGTTGCTGCCCTCATTCTTCTCTTTAATTTAATTTTTGCCGGTTTTGAATGGCTTTCTTCTGGAGGAGATAGCAGTAAAATTGAAAAAGCGCGCACCAGAATGACTCAGTCAATTATTGGCTTTGTAATACTATTTGCCGTAATTGCTATCTTTACTTTCATCCAAGATTTACTTGGGATAAACGTTATTACCTTTACCACTGAAGGTGGTGGTTAACCCATTCCGCCTCCAGAGGGTGGGGGTGGAGGAGAAGTAAGACCTCCAGTATATAAATTTTAAATAAATTTAAAATAGAAATTAAAAGCCCTATTTTGACATTTATTTTAAAAACCTGATACAATATCAACAACAATTATCAATAATCATCAAATTAATTAAAGGAGAAAAAATGAATAAAATTAAACAAATTGCTATAGGAGCCGGATCAGCCATTAGCGGAGCGTTGCTGACCGTCAATCCAGTTTTGGCTCAAGAAACCGAAGTTAAGGTTGAAGTACCCGATGCCTTTGATATAAGTGTGGGCGATCTTTTAACAACTCTTTTGAATTTAGTTTTAGTCATAGCTGCAATTTTGGTTTTTGCCTACTTGATTTGGGGTGGAATTGAGTGGATTACCTCTGGTGGTGATAAGAGCAAAACAGAGTCAGCCAGAAATAAAATCACAGCTGCCATTGTAGGGCTGGTGGTTTTGGTTGCCTCCTATGCCATCTTGCAATTAGTCTTGCAAATCCTTGGGATTCAAGGTGGGTTTGAGGGTATGCTTAACTTTGCTACCATAGGTGCAAAATAATGTCCTTTTAAATAAGCACACAACAAAAAAAACCCTCTGTTAAAGAGGGTTTTTTAATAAATTACAGCCGACTTTCCCATTTTTGCTTAAAAAATAATATAATAAGTCATTAATAAATAATTTGATACATCAGCACTCCTAATTTATGAAAAAAATCATTAAATTTATTAAAATCTTTTGTTTTTTTGCTATTATTTTTTTTGTCAGCACCAACAAAACCTTTGCCCAAACCAGAGTTTGGGAAAGTATTAATCAACATTGTGTTGTTGATGGCGTTGCCACTATCCAGGGTGTATCTTGCTTGATTGCTAATGTTTTATCAGTTGCTCTCACAGTCATTGGTCTGGCTGGATTCATCATGCTAATAGTTGGCTCCTTAAAATGGCTCTTGTCAGGAGGCAGCTCTCAAAATGTAGACAGCGCTAAAAAAACCATGACTTATGCCGTGGTTGGACTGGTAGTAGCGCTTAGCTCATTTATGATAATCAATCTAATTGCTCAGTTTACTGGAGTCAATGTTATTACTGAGTTCTTTATTCCTGGAAGCGATACCGGTCTTGAGGGAGGTCCACAATGGGAAGATGTGGGTCGACTGTAGCTAAATAACCCAGTCAACGCTTTTGTTCTCACCAGATTCTGCTAACGCCCTACTTTCCAAACCTGCGAATTCTTCCTTGATAGTCTTTTAGTGCCTTGTCCAACTCCTTGATATCAAAATCAGGCATTAGTACTTTTGTAAAATACAACTCTGAATAAACACTTTGCCAAGGCATAAAGCCTGACAATCTTTGCTCCCCACCGGTCCTAATTATTAAATCCGGATCAGGAATTCCCTTAGTATCCAAGTATTGCTCAAGCTCATCCGCCCCCAACTGCTCAAGACTCAGTCCAGCAGCAACCGCCTGCCTAACTGCTCTTACTATCTCATCCCTGCCCCCATAGTTTAAGGCAAAGGTGACAGTAATTTTATAATCTTTTTTATTAATTTCTTTAAACCGATTAACACTTTCTTGAATATCCTGAGGAAACCGACTCAAATCACCAATTGTTTTCACCCTCACCTTCTCTTTTACCATCTCATCAAAGCCCTCACTAAAAGAGAGACGCATCAAGTCCATAATTGCCTCAACCTCAGCCTTATCTCTTTGCCAATTCTCAGTACTAAAAGCCCACAAAGTTAAAAAAGGAATCCCCAGAGAAATGCAGTGTCGAGTAAGATCTTCAATATTTTCTCGAGCAACTTTCTCATGACCCTTAAAAATCTTAAGCTTGTTTTGTCTAGCCCAACGGCGATTACCATCCATAATAATAGCGATGTGTTGAGGAAGAGAATTGGTCTTTTTCATAATTTAAAGGCTTAAGCTGTTATTTTAGTACCCTTAACTGACTTGCCACCAATAGCATCAGATAAAGTACCATGAACAATTCCGTCAATAATTAGGCCAGGAATGCCTTGTTTTGCTAATAACAAAGTCTCCTCGACTTTATGCAACATACCTCCTGTTACATCTGTCCCGCCTGACCCACCCAAATTTTGGCGGTATTGTCCAATATTCTTACCATTGATTTCTTTAATAGTTTTACCATCAGCATCATAAACTCCACTTGTTTGCCCACATTGAATAATTTGTTCAACACGATAATCCTTGGCTTTTAAAGCCAGTCCCAAATACGCAAGCACTTTCTCAGTAGAAAAAATTGTGCATCCCATCTTTTCATCCAGGATTTGATCGCCATATACAACTGGCAGTAAGCCTTGGGTCAAAAGCAACTCAATCGATTTGGTAAAAATATCTGACAGCTTGTGCTCACTAGCCACCATACTGCTTAGAGGAGAAACAGAAACCGCATTAATCTTTTCTTTTAAAAATTTTTTTATCACAATGCGATTTAGCCTTGCTGCCACGTCTGACACTTCAGCAATCCCGCGATAACTCTGTTTATTAATAATTCCCTTGTGGGTTTGATATTTTTTTGCTGGCACATGTGCAAAAGAGCCCGCACCATGACCAATTATTAACAATTTCCCCATATTAACAGCTTTTTTTACCTCTGAGGCAATAATATCCAAAGCTTCTTCGTTTACAGTAAAGGGCTTGTTTTTGTCTGTAATAAGGGAGCCCCCGATTTTAATTAAGATTATTGGTTTATGCATAGTTTGCCAAATTTTGTTTGATATTTTTTTGTGACAAGATAATACTCACCCATGGGGCAAAATTGCTCGCTGCTGTTAATAGTTGCTTAAATTGAATCCACCCAACCTCAGACACCTCATCTGGATTTGGCTTAAGCTCCCCCTTAAAATCCCCAACAAAAACTGTGTCTATTTCATTCTCACTAAAGCCATTGTCAAAACTTACTTGGTATTGAAACTTACCAACTTTACTCAACCCTACCCCCTCAATACCTAACTCCTCTTTTAATCGGCGCTTAGCACAATCTAAGTAACTTTCGCCAGGCCGAACATTTCCGCATGCAGTGTTAGCCCACTGATTGGCTGCCACTATTTTTTTCTTACTTCGTTTTTGAATTAGAACTTCACCTGTAGCATTAAACAAAAAAACACTGCAGGCTCGATGTAATTTACCTAAGCCCTTATGCGTCTCAATAACATTTTCTGACCCAATCACCTCATCATCTGCATTAACTAGCACAACCCGATCAAGCTTTTGATAAATTTTATTGTTTGTGCTGTTCATAATTTTTAAAACCGCCCCTATTTAACAAGGCTAAAAAAACTCATGCTTGCTTAACTTTTTTTACTTTAAGCTGATATTCTAATGGATCAGAATCATTTTTTTTAGAACCTTTTCTTAACACACACCTAACCTTATCCCCTATCTCCAGCCTTTGATGACCAACTCCCATTAACTCTTTCCTATTTTTCCCAAAGGCTACAATTGCCAAAGAATAGGGAGCCGCCCTCAAGTGCTCACTGCCAGCAACCCTAATATAGGTGCTTACCACAACCTGTCCAGTTTTGCCCAAAAAACTCTTCCATTGTTTATTGAGTCTTGTGTATTTAGCCGGATGCATAATTTTATTTTATATTAATTGAATAATATTAAATTGCTAGCCAACTACATGAACTACAGCTGTAGCTCCAGATCCTCCCACGTTATGGGCCAAGCCTAATTTATAACGCTCATCCTCAATTTGCTGAGCTAAATAAACAACCTGTTTGATGCCGGTAGCACCGATTGGATGACCAAATGCTTTTAAACCACCTGATAAGTTAATCACAACTTTTCCATTCAATTTTGTTTCGTGGTTGAGCGTAGCCCGACCACCCATTCCTTTGTCAAAAAAACCCAAGTCCTCGATCGCCAAAATCTCTGCAATAGTAAAACAATCGTGAACCTCTGCCAACTGTATTTGATCTGGCCTAACATCAGCCATCTGATAAGACTTTTGTGCTGCTTGCACCGTTGCTCTCAAGGTAGTTAAATCTTTTCTACTAGCTAAGTCCAAAGCATCTTGAGCATGACCAAAACCTAAAATTTTGGGCTTATTTTTCATCTTGCGGCCTGTTAGTATCACAGCTGAAGCCCCGTCTGAAATTGGCGAGCAATCTAGCAATCTAAGAGGATCTGCCACTAAAGGACTTTGTGAGACTTGATCTAAAGTAAATTCTCGATGAAATTGAGCCAAAGGGTTCTCCAAGGCATGTGTGTGATTTTTTACAGCTACAGCAGACAGCATTTCCCTAGATGTTTTAAACTTTTCTGTATGCACTTGGGCCAGTAAGGCATACAAGCCAGGGAAAGTTGAGCCATTTTCAGCATCATGATTAGCTGCCATAGCAAGAATTCGGGTGGCATTGCTCGCAGTTGTATCTGTCATCTTTTCGGCCCCAACTACCAAAGCAGTTTGACAATACCCTGACAAAATCGCCTGTTCTGCAGCCAATAAAGCCAACCCCCCAGAAGCGCAAGCTCCCTCCACTCTCATGCTGGGAGGAAAATGATTAAAAAACTGACTTACCAAAGCATTGAGATGAAGTTGATTGTTAAATTCTCCAGGGGCTTTGCTGGCAACAAAAACTTGGTCTATTTGTCTAGAATCAATACCAGCATTTTTAACAGAACCCCCAATTGCTTCTTGAAACAAATCAGCCAACCCTTTTTCCCAGAGTTCTCCGACCTTAGTTGTATGATGACCCGCAATAGTAATTTGCATTGTATTTAACCTAGCTAAAAACTAATCAGTGATACCTGTCTTTTGTAAGTCTGGCATACTGCTGATAACTAATTGGTTGTAAATTTTTAATTTTGTCTAAAGTAAAATCCTGCCATTTTTTTCTCTGCTTGGGCAAATTATCGGTAGTCTCAAAAACAAAACTATCTGCTCCAGCACCAGAGCCATAGGCTGTTACAAAAATCTTTTTTCCGGCTGGAGCTTGGTCTAAAATAGCTGCCAAAGCCAAGGGCACACTCCCAGCATAAGTATTGCCTACCTTTTTTACAATCAAACCCGGCTTAAGTTGTTTTGAAGAAAATCCCAACTGCTTGGCAGCTTGTAGGGGAAATTTGCCATTGGGTGTATGAAAAACACAGTAATCAAAGTCTTCAGCCTTAAGTTTCATTTCTTTTAAAAGCATTTTGCTGGATTTAATCACATGATAAAAATAAGCTGGCTTACCAGTGAATCTTCCTCCGTGGTGAGGAAAATCCTCCCCGGACTTTCTCCAAAAATCAGGGGTGTCGCTAGCAACTGATGAAGTTGCCAATAATTTCACCAGCAGGTTGGTAGAACCAAAAATAAAAGCTGCAGCCCCAGCTGCAGCAGTGTACTCCAGCGCATCTCCTGGCTTGGCCTGAGCTACATCTGCCCCAATAGCCAAGGCATATTTAGCAAAGTCACTTAAAATATAGCTAGCACAAATCTGCATTCCCTGAGTCCCTGCCTTGCAGGCAAATTGCAAATCCGCCATGGCCAATTCTTCTGGCAAGCCCAACGCGCCCGCAACCACAGAACCTGAGGGCTTAACTGCATAGGGATGACTTTCACTACCAACAAACAAAGCACTAATTTTTTTACTACCAAAATTTTTAGTAATCCCGGCTCTAGCTAGAGCTTGCCAGGCTGCTGAAGTTGAAAGAGTGATTGTGTCCTCATCAAAATCTGGCACTGTTTTTTGCTCAACCAACAAAGAATTACTCACTGTACCGATCTCTTTGTTGTGAGCCATTTCCAACTCTTTTATAGACAAAGACCAGCTTGGCAACTCGGTGCCATAAGCCACAATTCCCACTGGTTTATTAATCACTGGCATAATCTTTTAATTTTTATTTAATGTATATTTTTTAATAATTTGCTAAAAATTTCCCCAAGCCTATCTAGCCAGTTTCTGATGAGCGCAGGCCAAGCTTTGCGTAGCTAAAGCAGCCAGTCCAGATAGCTCCCCAGACAAAACCGCAACCGCCACAACACCTGCTAGCTCTTCGGCCCTAATCTCCCTACCAAAGATTAATTTTCGAGCTTGCTGGAATGGAGTTAAGCCACTTCCTCCTCCAACCACTCCGACATTAACATTAGGCATATTTAGTGCGACATAAAGCGAATTATTAGGCTTTTGTTCAACCAACAGACTAGCCTGAGAACACTCAACAACATGAGCCATATCTTGGCCTGTAGCCAAAAATAGTCCGGCAACCATGTTGGCAGCATGCATGTTTAAAGAATCTGCCCCAGCTAAATTGGAGCCAACAACATTTTTCCAATAATAAGTTTTATAAAAATCCTGTACGCCAACTTTTAATACAGACTGTAAAATTTTTTTATTCAACAGGACCTCAGCCTGAACACTGTATCCCCTGCCCAACAAACGATTAATTGCAGAAGTTTTTTTATCAACACACATATTCCCAGACAAAGAGATTAATTCTATGTTGGGATATGAGGAAATTACTTCTTTCCAAGCTTGACCCAGCGCTAAGGTCACCATATTCATACCCATGGCCTGGTCAGTGTCAAAAACAAAGCGAGCATAAACCGCCCTACCAACAACCCAAGCATGACAATCCTTTAACTTTAAATGCTGGCTGGTCTTTTCACATACTTGCTTAATTTTTTTTAAACCACCCTTATTTTCTATCCAATCCACAAATTCCTTTGCCTCAAAATGATTAAGAAAGCCAAAAACAGGGGCTCTAGTCATACCTATTTTTTCAACAAATACTCGCGTTGGTTTGGTTTTACTTAAAGCCTTCATGCCCCTGGCAACACTAGCAACCAAAGCTCCTTCTGTGGTAGCCAGCGGGATAAACAGTTCTTGTTGGAACGGTTCACCGCCATCAATTGTCATCTGCACAGAAGCTGGACCAGCCACCCCCACAGGTATCTCCACACTACCCAACAAATTTTCGCAGTTTTTTTGTTCAGCCTGCTTTACATCTATTTTGTTAATCTTAAAAAAATTAGAAAAATCAAGTTGATCGGTAGTCCCACTTCCCCCATCCTTCTTATGCATAAATTTTCTTCTCTTTAGATAATCAATCAAGATAGCCTGACGTTGCAAAATTTTTTCTTGAGAAGATCCTACGAAGTTTTTTAAATTAAGACTGATCATAAATTTTGTTTCTTTCCACAAAAACCAACACCCTGTTTGAAGGGCAATAAATATAGTCGTGTTTTGTGCCAAAAATCATTCAAGCTCATGATAAAATAAGATTTTGAACCAAATAATTGCTCATTGGTAATGAACACACAATACAACCACAAACAACACGAAAAAAACATCTATCAGCTCTGGGAAGAAAGCAATTCTTTTAATCCAGATAGCAATCCCAAACCCTCTGATGATAGGTTTTGCATAATCATGCCTCCACCCAATGCCAACGATCCCCTCCACATTGGACACGCCATGTTTGTCACTATTGAAGACATCTTGATTCGATATCATCGAATGCTGGGCGACGACACACTCTGGCTTCCCGGCACAGACCACGCAGGAATCGAAACCCAGTTTGTTTTTGAAAAAAAGCTTAAAAAAGAGGGCAAAAGCAGGTTCAGCTTTGACCGCAAAACACTCTACCAAAAAATTTGGAACTACGTTCAAAAAAACTCTGATTTATCCATTAACCAAATGAAGCAATTAGGAGCTAGCGCAGACTGGAGTAGGTTTAGTTTTATGCTAGATGAACCAATTATAGAGATGGTTTTAGAAACTTTTAAAAAACTACATGATAAAAAACTAATTTATCGAGATTTAAAACTGGTCAACTTCAGCCCAGCTGCCGGCACAGCCTACAGCGACTTGGAAATCAAGCATGAGGAAAGAAACACCCCGCTTTATTACATTCAATATGGCCCACTTGTGTTGGCTACCACTCGTCCCGAAACTATTTTCGGAGATGTTGCGGTGGCCGTACACCCAGACGACAAACGCTACCAAAAATGGATTAACAAAGAAATAAAAATCTCCAACCCCGTTAAAACATTCTTGGTAAAAGTTGTTGCCGATGATAGTGTTGATATGGATTTTGGCACCGGAGCTGTAAAGATTACCCCATTTCACGATCATAGTGACTTTGCTATTTGGCAAAGACACAAAAAAGGGTTGCGCCAACCCCAACAAGTAATTGACTTTGACGGACGAATGATGGAGCCAGCTGGCAAATATACCGGAATGAAAGTGGCTCAGGCTAGAGAAGCCGTGGTTGGTGACATGCAATCCATGAATCTAATTAAGAAAGTTGACCGCGACTATAGACATACAATAGCGCTGTGTTATAAAACCAAATCTGTCATTGAACCACTCCCCTTGTCACAGTTTTTTATTAAAGTTGAGCCACTAGTCAAACCCGTAATCAAAGCTCTTAATTCAGGAGAGATCAAGGTTTATGGAGCTGGTCATGATAAGATTTTAAAACACTGGCTAACCAACCTCAAAGATTGGAATATTTCAAGGCAAGTAGTTTGGGGCATTCAAATGCCAGTTTGGTATCAAATAAAAAATTATGAGGACCAAATTACGGTTGGTTATTTAGACAAAGACAAGTCATTTGTTAGTAAAACCCTTAAAGAGGCGCTAAAAAACACAACTTTAGAAAAAATTATTAACGGATTACAAACCCTCAGAGCCAGCCGGTCTGTTCCCTACAAAGTGAGTCAAGCCAACCCTAAAAAAGGTGATTGGATTCAAGAAACTGATACTTTTGACACCTGGTTTTCTTCCAGCCAATGGCCTGTCACAGCTCTTAAAAACGCACAGCCAGGAGACTTTGAGCGCTTCTACCCCACCCAGGTGATGGAAACAGGCTATGATATTCTGCCGTTCTGGGTAATGAGAATGCTAATGATGGGACACTTTATGACAGGAAAGTTTCCTTTTAAAAATATTTACCTTCATGGGCTGATTAGAGACTCAAAGGGCAACAAAATGAGTAAAAGCAAAGGCAATGTCGTGAACCCATTGCAAGTAACCGAAAAATATGGAACTGACGCCCTTAGAATGGCATTAGTAATTCGATCGTCAATGGGTTTAGACAAATCCATTGGAGAACCCGATTTTAAAGCCGGACGCAACCTAACTAACAAGCTTTGGAATGCTGCCCGATTTATTCTCCTCAACTTAAACGAAGAAGGACTACAGAATGAGGCCTTAAAAGAATTGGATATTCAGTTTAAAAATAAACTTGATGATGTTGTGGGACAAATCACTCAACAGATTAATCAATTCCAAATTGGACTAGCGGCAGAAACGCTTTACACAGAGTTTTGGCATTGGTTTTGCGACCAGGCCATAGAGCAATCCAAACAACAAAAAATATCTCAAAAGAACATTGTTGCAGGCCTACTTGTTTTCTTAAAACTCGCTCACCCATTTACCCCCTATGTGACAGAGGCTGTCTGGCAAATTTTACAAAAAGAAAAACTACTAAAGGACAGCGGTTTATTTGAGAAAGAGTTATTAATTACCTCACCGTGGCCAAAGGCATAGGTTTCAAAAAGCGTGCCAAACTAGATAATCAATTAATTCTGATTAAATACCCGCCAACCTTTCTTGCTAAGCGGGGCTGAGGGGCGAAACCCCTCAGAAATGAGCTCATATCTATTACTAATACTAATTTGAGAATTTATTTAATGACCATTTGGACCAAAACGAACACCACTCCGAATAAGACAAAACCAAACAAAATAACAGGAGTTCTTTCAGCTAAATTTTTTAAACTAAAACTAATTACTTCTCTACTTTTTTTTATTTTTTTTCTCTTTCTATCTCTATTAGCCGAGTCGGCCAAAAATTTTAAAGTATTAATTTTTCTGTATATTTTTTTGTTTATCCAGGCGCTTCTAATAATATTTTTTCCCAAAAAGCCAGCCCACACAAACCAAAACCAAGATAAATTTTATGAGACCACGACACAAGTCATGGATTTGAGCTCAACAAAAACATATTCAATTAACTTTAGCCAAGAAAGTATTCAAGAAGAACTAAAAAAATACCAAGAAAATTTTTTTACAAAGACAGCGCCAGACTCCCCCACCAATGTTGCGCGAGACTATCTTATTAACACAGCGCTGCTAAATTTAGCCACCTCACAGGAATCTGAATACCAAAGACTTATCAAACAGGCAAAAGAACTTGATCCTAATTGGGAGGGTTGGAGGTAGTGGGCTGGTCTGAAATAGATAAATTCAATAAAACACCCATATATCAATAAATTTGATAAATAAATTGTTGCAAACTTTTTTGAAATTTATGTTGAAAAGTTTTATCAAACAAAGAAAAAAACAAAGGCTTAAGACTGCCCTTCTCCGCTTTTTTCTAATACAGGTTTGTCTTTAGTCTCCTGCTCAACCCCTTCTACTTCAGGAGCCCCTTCATCTTCCACAGACTCTTCACCTACCTCTTCTTCTCCAATGACCTCTGTTTCTATTGGTTCCTCTGGTTCCTCGGGTTCTTCTTCAACCTCTTGGACCAAAACCACGGGCGCTTCTAGACCCTCATCTCCAACCACAATTTCTATTTTAGAGCTATCATAATCCAAATCAGCCAGAGTTATAGCTTGACCTATTTCACTGAGCTCTTCCACATTAACAACAAACTTCTCTGGTAAATCCGTAGGCAAAGCCCTGACCTCAATCTCATCTCTTACAGTGACCAAAACTGCTTCTGGAAGTTCAAATTCACCCTCTATTTCTACAGGAATTTCTGCCAAAACTTTTTCAGTCAAGTCAACCACTTGAAAGGTAGCGTGAATTGGTAAGTCAGTAACGGGGTTGGTCTGCACCTCTTCAATCATAACAGGCACCTCACCCTTGCCATTAACCTTTAGGTAAGCAACATTTGACTCCCCTATCTCATCAAATAACTTAATAAATTCAAATAAATCCAAAGATATGGCCCTAGATGGCTTGTGAGCTTCAAACAAGTTTCCTGGCAAAACATTATTAAGCCTCATTTGATTTAGATTTTCTGACAAATCTCTTTTTTTGGCAGCGATTGTGTGTTTTGACATAATAAAATATTTTTTTTCTAAACTTAATTTTTTTTAAAAAAATTTCAGCTACCAATATAGGTAGCAGGCTTGCTATCCCCCATCCACATTATTAAACAACCAACAAACAGCGACAACTCAGAGTATAAAACTTTAACAAGAGCAATATTATATCAAAAGATTTAAACGAGGGTAGTCTTTGTTTTTTTTTTATAAACAAAGCGGAGACGCTCTGTCTGCAAACCAAAAATGGGATTAAGCAAACACTATTTTTAAACGTGAAATATTTTTAATTTATTATTAAAAAAACCTATTTTAAAAGCTTATTTAACCATTGCCCATTTTTTATTTGACCAACCCTTTTGATCTAGTTAGCACCTATAAAATCTTAAGCCTAAATCTGATTTAAAAAGTTGCCCCTTAATTTTTATAGATGATGCTCTTCAAATCCAATAATAATAAAGCTGCTACCCACATCGCTAGTTATTACTACCTGATTTTGATTCACTTCTGCTTGGGGAGAAACAACTTTTGCCTCCCAGTCATGAGGAAACTTTAGGCTAATTACCGTAGGTCTCTGTTTTAAACCAGCTTGCAATTGATCATAAAAGAAATAGGCACCCCCCGGCTTTAATTCATGAGGGACAGAGTAGTAAAATAACAAATCTAAGCTTTCCATTGGCCCAACTTCAAGCACAGTTGCATAAACCTTTCTATTGTGATCAATATAAGAAACTATTTTATCCTCTGTTAACAACTCCCCATCTACAAGTAGCTGCTCAAGCTCTGCCTCTGGGTTTACAAAAAATCTTAAGTAAAATCTATAAGAACCAAGTGGCCAAGTGCTAGATCTAGCCTTATTAGTAAACTTTATTTGACGTTGATGGATTATTTGTTCTTCTTGTATCTCTATTTTGTGCGACACGCTTTGGTTTATATAGGGATTGATTTTGTTTACTCCAATATTTGCCTCTACTTGAAAAGAGTGATCAACATGACAAGATTCACCAAACCCGCCCGGACAATCCGGATGAGAGATCCTTCCAGACCAATTTAGTTGATCCATAACTGCTCCAGCCCCCAGATCGTTCAGATAAATCAAAGACTGTTGATTTTTAAACGATGAATAAAGAGTTTCAAGTAGCTGGACAACTTGTTCGTCACTCAAAGATCCTAATTGGTTAAGGATGCTTTTGAGCAAACCAACCTGAAATGCGCCAGCCCTCTCTTGGTCCCCTTCTTCCAAAAGAATTAATTCCAGCCTATTGTATAAATTCCAGGCATCAACAGTCTCAGTATACCCATCAACTTCAATTTCTCCGATTACCACTAAAACATCCCTGATTAAGCCATAATTAACTCCCAATATCCCATCTACGGGTTGACCCAGAGCTTCATTCGCAAACCACGATATTTTTTGTGATGTTAACTGAAAATCGGGATCCCAGTTAACATCCCTAAAATACAGGCTGTCTTCTCCTAAAAACGAAGCAACCTCTGCAGGAGCAGCAATTCTACCAAAAACACGACCATCAACTTCGTTGGTGCTTAAAAATTGAGTCTCTAGCACTTTCCCGTTTTCTATTTGAATCATGGCAATTGCCTGAACAAATCCTCCCGTTGGCCTCAGCTCTCGGTCGTCCTGTAGTAAAATATAAAAGGTTTGTTTTTGTTCAAACCCCAATAAACTCATTAATAGTGGGTTTAATTGCTGCGAAGCTGAATTCTTTGACCTAATATCTTTCAGCTCAAAACGGGCTCTGGCAAGATTATTTTGTAAATCATTTTCAAAAACATTATCTGTTATGTTATCCAGCTCAGCCTGTAGAAGAGAGGCCTTTTCAAATATGGATTTATCCACAGAATCCTTTTTTTTCAACAACTCCTCCATGGAAAAACCCTCAATATCCCGATCTTTGCTTGCAAAGAAATTTTTAAAAACTTGTACCGACATTTGTTGTGAACTAAGCATTTCATCATGAAGAGATAATACATGATCATTAATACGGTTTAGTGTCAGGCTTTTTTCTATCAAATAGATGTCTAAAAACTTATCTAACAATAGTGCTTTGGTTTTTAAACCATGAGTTTTCTTAAAGTCTCCAGATCGACCTTCAATTAAGAGGTTTAGATTGTTGGCCAAAATTTGCTGTGATTGTCTAAAGCTTAAGGACAACAAGCCCAAAAAAACAAAAAATATTATCCCCAGTAAAAAAAGACAAGCCCCCGCAATAAAAACCACCTGTTTGCGCTTACTTTTGGTTTTGATTCTTCCAATTATCTTGGCTTTCGAAGATCTTCTTTGAACTTTTTGCTTAGTTCTACTCTTTGTAAACAACTTATTGATTTGATTGTTAATTGAGTTTGGGGGTAGGCTAGAAAAATTTTCTTGATCCCCTTCTTTGTAGTGATTTGCGTTATCACCCCCCTCACCTCGAGATATGTTGGTCGCGGAATCCTTCTGCTTTTGAATAAAATGTCCCCTATTATTTGACTGCTGATCTTGTTTTGCCTGAAATTCCTGTAGGACAGCCTTATTGTTTGACAAGTCATGGTTTAAAAAGCCACCATCTATTACCTGTTCGGCCCCTACCTGATTTGTTTTGTTGGCTTGGGGTAAAAAGTTGACAGTTTTTAACTGAGGTTGGTTGTCTAACAACTCTTTTATTAACACTGGATCTAATCCCAGTTTCTTATTTGGCAAAACACCACACAAGTTTTCAAAAAAATTTCCCGGAAGTTCTCCTGCCACAACTCTGACCAAATCTTGTTTTTTTTCTAAACGAGTCAAGGAATTGGTATTTAATCTTATTATTTCTAAATTTTTAGAATAATAAGACTGATACATCAATCTTATTTTTTCACAAACGTCACTTGTTATAATCGACTTGCCTCGTACCACAAAATTCTTTTTCTCAGGACGTAAAATCTCCTTTTTTATTGTATTAAAAAAATTCTCATCAAGTTGTAAATAAATCTTTAAGCCAAAATCAATTAAATAACCATTTGGGATAGCCTCCACTATATTTTTTAAAGGATATAAAAGAGGTTCCTCAAGACTAATTGAGTCTTGGGCTATTAATAGCTTTTTGTGTTTAGAATTTATATATAGGTAGTTGAGCAATTCGTCTTCGTTTTTACATTGATAATTCCACTCGCTAAAAAGGGGAGAGGAACTATCAATCTTGCTAGAAATTTTAAACAAATATACTTGTGAAATTTTATAATCGTCTAAAAGATCTGATAGTTTTTTATAAAACTCAATACTTTTTTTATCTCGAATTTCTAAGGGATTTATTATTACAACTACCTTGTAGGGCTGCTGTTCATTTAAAATTGTCAGCAAACGATCAAGCCTATTTTCTTGAGGGATCAACTGCTCCATAATCCCAACCCGCTCATTTTGAAAATGAGACCTAACTAGCTCTGTCAAAATACTATTATTAGCAATGATTAGGGCTGTTGGATCCTGGTAAAAAACTTCCAATTGCGTTGAGGGCATGGCTTTTTTAGTTAAAAACTAATATCAATAACTAGTCAATAGTATAGAGCAGAGAACAAAATCAATTAAGTCTTAATTTTAAGAGTCTTTGGGAATCGGGCAAAAAAATAAAATAAATAGAAAAAAGAGGAGTGAGGAAGGGGGATCTCCCCAAAACCTCCATTCTAATTTGTTCATTCCACCAAACAAGACAGGTTGGTGAATATTTGGTCAGGACAAAACTTAAGTCTTTAGCCTCTATGTGCCTAAGTCAATTACCTGAGTAGCTAACCAATCTGCTTCTTGGTTCAAAGATCTCTCCACGTGTAAAAATTTAAAAGGCATATCGAGCGTCTTTAAAGAGCTGCGGACTTTCTCTGCCAGCTTCAACATTCTGGATTCTTTAATCTTCCACTCTCCATTCATTTGTTTAACAACCAACATAGAATCCATTTTAAAAACAACCTCACAACTTCCTAACTCGTCATTTTTGGCGTTTCTTTTTTTAAACTGAAGCAGGAACCTAACAGCTGCCAAAAGAGCCAAATACTCAGCTTCATTGTTTGTTTTGTTTCCCAAAAATATGGAGATAAATTGAGGCTCGCCCAATCCAGAAACATGAACTCCAGCACCAGATGGACCCGGATTTCCCCTTGAAGCTCCATCTGTATGAATAATGATTTTATTATTGCTCATTTTAAAGTTGCTACACGTTTTACTGCTCAAAATCCTCCCTCTTATCAGATCTTTGTTTCAGCTCGCCGGGAACATCTTTAGCAAAACAAATAGTTAGCCATCGCTGCAAACCGACTGTCGTGGAATAAGTAGCAAGGCTTGACAACTCCTTGTCTTGACTAACCGTTGAATGGACTAGATACCTCTCATATGAGTTTAGCCGTCTATAAACCTTTTCTTGTTTGGTGTTTAAAACCTGTAGAGCTGCCTTTTTTATATCCTCAACAAACTGCTTTTCTTTTTCTTCGAGTTGATTATTTATGTCAAGAATTACTTTTTTTTCATCTTCTTTTTTATTGAAGGTAATTCTAATTAAGTGCTGAAGTGACTGAATTCCTTGCCCCTGCGACCCTATTAAACAATTTGCAATGTCTTTAGGAACAACTAAATTAACTCTAGTTCTTTGTTCCTGGTCCTCTAAATTAATTTCAACTTGACTCTCGTCATATCCTAAAAATTTAAAGGTTTTAACTAAATATTCCTGAATTGTCATATACCTAATTTTAATTTAGCTCTTTTTAAATATAAAGAAATTCCACCCCATCCAGAAACGAAATATTGCTGAACTATCCCAAAAAGGTTTGCAACCACCCAATAAACTGCAAGCCCTGATGGAAAACGAGAAGCAATAAAACCTGTCATAAGTGGCATGATATAAATCATTTGCTGCTGCATGTTTTTTGCCATATCAGCCATTTCCTCTTCTTTTACATTTTCTTGTTGTATTTTTTTGCTTTTAGCTTTATTTGGTACTATATCTCTCACCTCAGATCCAGGAGATATCATGAGAGACATAAGAAGTTGAGAGACTCCTGCCAAAACCGGAAGGACAAAGGTGCTGTCGGGCACTGTTAAATCTAACCATAAAAATTCAGTGCTTATAACCACTCCATCTATAACTCCATTTTCTAAAAAAGAGTTAAGTGAGCGATATAATCCTATTAGAATCACAACCATAACAATTTGAGGTAAACAACCCGAAAGAGGGTTGATATTATATTTTTGATAAAGCTCCGCCTGTGCTTTTTTTAATTCTTTGGGATTATTTTTGAATTTCTTTTTTAACTTATCAATTTCTGGCCTAACCTTTTCCATTTTTTCCCTCGCCTTCAAGCTGGGCAAAGAGAAGGGGAGTAACAATGCTCTGATTAATAAAGTCATAACAACGATAGATACCCCCAAGTTCCCAAATACAGAATATAGAGATGACAAGAGTATTGTAAAAAAATTTTCTAGCATTGGTTGCGAGTCTTTAAAAAAACTACACTAGTTAATAACACTTTAATATTCTTTTAATCCCTTTTACACCCCCTTTTAAAAACCCGCTCTGTCTTATTTCTTCCGTAGTATACTGACTACAAGAAGGGGAGTGTTTACAGTAAGTAGTAAAGCCAAATACCGAAACAAACAAGCTGTGTTTAAAAATCCTAGCTAAATCATAAATTTTTTTGATCATTTTTTATGTTCTTAGTTTTTTTTAATTGTGAAGTGTGTTGTCTAAGTGTTTAAATCTACTTAGTGTTTAAAAGGCTATCTAGTTGAGTGATAAAGTCAAACTCTTCTTTTTTATCTAATACAAATTCTTTTTTTTTAACCAGCACAAGCAGGTCTGCTGGTCGTCTCGATATATTATGTCCTCTAATTAAATTAAAGATATCTCTCCTTATTTTATTTCTATAAACAGCTGACTTAACTGCCTTTGTAGGAACTACAACCGCCGCCTTAAAAATTTTTTTGTTTTTTTTGTTGTAGTAAATATCTAGACCATTGGTAAAATTGGTTTTATATTTAAAAATTTCTCGACCTAGCTTTGTTTTTAAATTAAGCCTATTTTTTTTAGGCAACATTTTATTATTTATATCTTCTATTACTAGCTTTGCTCAATTTTTCCCTTTTTTTAGCTCTTCTTCTTACTAAAATGGAAAATTTTTTTGCCTGTCTGGTTAAAAACCCGTGTTTTCTTGATCTTTTTTTTGATTTTGGTTGATATGTTCTTTTGGGCATCTCTTCCTTGATTCTCTTTTAAATTATTAATACTAATTATCTTTTTTATATTTTAAATTTTTAAGAAGTTTTGAATTATAACCAATTTGCTTATTTTGAACCAGGGTTATTTTGTTGTTTTTCAAAAAAAAACTCAACCACAATTATTGAAACTTTACTAAACAAGTTTAATGTCGCTTTAATTATTTACTCTAAAAGGCATGACAATATAAGTAAAATTATCTTTATTTTTTATGTTAAAAGAAGCTGGTTTTAACTGCTCATTCATGCAAAACACAACCTCTTTAGGATTGGTGTTATTTAAAAAATCTAATAAATAGCGAATATCAAAAGCAATTTCCTTATCCAACTCATCATCCATCTGTGAAAGCGTTAAAATTTCTCCGCTGTATTCTCCGTATGATGGTGAATTGGAAGAGATTAGTAGTTTATTTTCCCTAAGTTCAAATTTAACAATATTAGACGATTCTCTAGCTAAAATAAAAGCCCTTTGCAGCTCTTCTTTGAGAATTTCTCCGTCAATTTCGACTTGTGTTTCAAAATTTTCGGGAATTATTTTTTTATAAGGTGGATACTCTCCTTCAATCAATCTAACGAATATTTCATTTTGATCAACCTCTATTTTGATCTGCTTTAACTCCTCATCCACCTGTATTTTGATTACGTCCACATCACTCTGATCTACAATTCTACAAACTTCTTCAAAAGATTTTATTGGAATCAATAGCCTTTTTTTTACTTGAGATTCTAGATGTGGATATTTTAAAACCGATAACCTAAACCCATCCGTTGTAGCAACTTCTAAACCGCTTTTATTAAAATCAAACATAATTGTGGTGAGAATTGGCCTGACTTGATCCAAACTAGCCGCATATCCAGTCATTTCCAGCACTTCTTTTAAAACACTTGTTGGAATTTCAATTTTGGGACCTGAAACTTTTGGAAATTCGGGATATTCCGATGGCTCTTGAGCTGGTATTTTAACCCTACTACTACCAGACTCTAACTCTATTGCCTCTTTTTTTATGTTTATAAATACTTCTTCATCGCTAAAAGAGTTAATCAAATCTTTCAACATTAATCCAGGAATTACTAGAGAGGCTTTGTGTTTATTATTTTTGAGTTCAGACTTTGTTTTTATACCTAAATATAAGTCTGTGGCGGCTAAAGTTAAATTATTTTTGTCAACATTAATTAGAACAGAGCTTAAAATGGGTAGCTGAGGATTACTAGGAATAGATTTCTGAACATTTTTGATAGCTTTTTTTAAACTTAAAAGATTAAACTCTATTTTCATAATTCATTTATAACTATATGTAATTTATTTGATGAGTTTGTTTAGTATAGCTTATTTATTTTTTTTATTATTAACAATCTGTTTTTAGTTTATATTTAAATTTAAGTAGTAATAGTAGTAATAGGGTATGTGGAAAGGTGTATAAAATCGAATCTTTCTCAAGCAGTTGATTTATTTTGCATGTGATTAATTAGTCTTAAGTTGTTAGTAATGCTGTACATAATTCCTTAATTAAAGAGAGGATAAGTTTATAAAATTAACATTTAGAAATATTTTTAAAGATTTTATCCATATCTTTTTAACACACTTTTCCACTTTTGTGGAAAAGTTAGAATTAAGAGTCTCAACTTGATAACTTTAAGAGTTCTGACTTTATTTGATTGTAATCCTGATATACAAGCTCATCTTCTTCAAGTAATTCCTTAATTTTTTTTCTAGCGTGCATTACAGAGGTATGATCTCTGTTGGAGAACCACCTACCAATTTCTACGTAAGATAAATTTAAATTTTCTTTTAATAAAAACATTGCTAAATGTCTGGGGTAGACAACTTCTTTATGTCTCGCTTTCCCTTTTATTTCTGATTGTTTTATTTCAAAATGATCGCAGATTTTTTTAATAACCCTTTGGGGTTTGAGTCTAATTTTGTTATTTTTATGATTTAGTTTTTCTTTTGAGATAATATTACTAATAAGCTCTTCGCTAATCTCTCTATCTTTGAGCTCCACCTCAGACCTTATTTTGGAAATCACTCCTTCAATTTTTCTAGCACCATCAACACTTTGAGCAATCATTTCAGCTAACTTTATAGGTAGTGCAAGGTTTGATGCTCTGGATTTTATTAATACTATCGCTGTTTTAAGTTCTAAGGAGGGCTGTTGAATATCTATCATTAATCCCGCCTCAAATCTGGATTTTAATCTATCCTCCATTAAATTTATAGCGCTTGGAGGTCTATCAGAAGTGAGTATGATTTGAGACGAATATTTGGTAAGGGAGTTGAAGGTGTGAAAAAATTCCTCTTGGACAGCGTTTTTCCCAGCAATAAATTGAACATCGTCAATCAAGAGCACCTGAGCGCTTCTAAATTTTTTTTTGAACTTAATTGCTTTTTTATTACGAATTGCATCAATAATTTCATTAGTGAATTCCTCGCCCGTACAATAAATTATGTTTTTTTGAGGATTTTGGGTGAGAATAAAATTACCAATAGCATGCATCAGGTGAGTTTTACCAACACCAACCCCTCCATAGAAAAACAAAGGGTTGTATGCCTCTCCAGGTTTTTTGGCGACAGCAGTGGCTGCTGCATGAGCCATTTCGTTACTACCAGATACAGCAAAGGTTTTAAAAGTATAGTCTAGTCTTAGTCCAGCTCTTCTAATTGCGTTAAGAGTTCTATCTTGCTGGGTGGCTTCAATGTTGTGTTCTGAAAAAAGCTCCTCAACCCGAATGGAACCAACTGAGTCGTTTTGGCTATCGTTGAATGAGTCGTTGTTGGTAAAAAATCCGCTGATTTTTTGCAACCCCCCATTGGAGCCTTTTTTTTGCTTTTTAAAATCATTTTGTTTTTGTTGAGCGGCTATTTCAGAGGGATCTAAAATTTTAAATTCTAACACTACTTTTTTGTGAATGGCTCCCTCTATTGCTAGTTTGAGTTGTGTGTAAAGATTCTTTTTTAAATTGGTGGCATGAAAAGCGCTGGGTGTGGAAATTGTACAAATCGCTTTAGTGGATCCATTAATCTCTATTTTAGTTAAGGGATTAGATAACACCCAGGTGTTAAATGCTGCGGGAGAAAGCTGAAGCTTGAGTTCTTTTTTTGCTTTGTCCCATATTGACCTAACTTCTTCTGGATTAAGATTTTGGGTATCCATATGTTGCTGACTTTATAAAAAATACATAGTTAGATTGGAGTTTTAAAAACGTCCAATGACTGTTCTGCTCAAAATTGGCAGGATTTAAGGTTATGTGGGCAGGAAGTTGACTAGCTAAATTAAGATTTAACTAACCCGATTTGTGGGTTAACAACATTCATATTTATATACATAGTTTTCCACAATGAAAAGAGGCAGTTTTTTAATAGTCTGGCCAGCTTTTTGAGTCAACTAATTGTTGGGAGCCTGGTAGTCTTCAATTGAGTGCTGACCCTGTCTTTTGGTTTGTGCTGGTTGGGCTTGTGGTGTTTGTCGGACTGGTGGCTCTTGTGGACCTTGAGAGTCTGCGTTGTGCACCTGCTTATCTTTATATTGTTGTAGGTATTGTTTTAAAACTGGAGAGCTGGCTTGACTAGTATCATCTTCGTCGGAGGTTGTCTCTCTCTCTGCTTTTCTAGCAAACAACTCTCTGGGGTCGGTGGTGATTACCTGGTGTTCTTCGGGACTAGCTACCACCCTCAGAGCCACGTGGTTTTGTCCAGCAAAAAAGATTCCTTCGCCAATGTCGGCTGACACAAGTAGTTGGCGCTCACCCTGAGAGAGATAAAATGTGTCTGCCAGCACAGGAATTGAGGCAGATGATTGTCTCATGAGTAATTTAATTGAGGCATTGGAAACAATGGCCTTACCATATTGGTTGTGAAGAAAATCTTCAACATCTTGAGTTATTGTGGTGATGGCTAAATAGTATTTGCGAGCCCTCTTTGCCATGGAGTATACAAAACGAGCACTGTCGGGGTGTTGCATAAAATACCAGGCCTCGTCAATTACCAACAACCTTTTTTTAAAATCTTTTTTAATTTTTGTCCAAATAAAATCCAAAATAATATACATCGCAATCGGCCTAAGTTCATCCTCCATTTCTTTGACACTAAAAACAGTGAGGGGATTGTGGATGTCAACATTTGTTGGTTGATCCAAAATTCCTCTAAAAGAACCGGTAATAAATTTTTCTAGTCTGGCAGACAAGTTGTCTGCGTCAGCATTTTCCATACCGACTAAAGCCTTATACAAATCCTCCATTAGCGGAGGAACGTTGTTTTGCGTTGCAGGATCGGGGGTTATTCCCTTTGCTTTGTAGGTTGCAATAAGGGCTCTATCAAGTATCGCCTCTTGTTCTGCAGTCATTTCACCCAACATAACCTTTAGTAGACCATGTAGTGATAGAACCTTTTGACCCAACTCGTTGGATCCCTCTTCATAAATTTGTGACAAGTCAAAGGGATTAATTTTGGAGTTTCCATCAAAGGTAAAGTTAATGTATTCTCCACCCACCATTTGACACAATTCTTCGTATTCGTGTTCTGGGTCTAGCACAATAACTTCAGTGTCGAACATGAGTTGCCTTAGTATCTCCACCTTAACAGCATAGGACTTGCCAGCTCCAGATTTGGCCAAAATTAACATGTTGTAGCTCTCCATTTGAAACCTGTCAAAGATAACTAACGACTCGTTGTGTTCGTTAATTCCATAAAGAATTCCTTCATCCATCGTTAACTCCGATGAGGTGAAGGGAAAGGTAGTTGCCAGAGAGGTGGTATCCATGTTTCTCGTTATTTGAAGACGATCAACGCCCATAGGGAGTGTGGTTTTAAAGCCGTCGTCCATTTGTAGGGTTGCTTTTTTGGAAACTATTAACAAGGCTCCTAGGGTTGATTGGACGCTTTTGGTAATGCGATCCAGCTCTTTAACAGAGTTGGCGTTAATAGTAATATATAAACCAAATTGATAGAATCTCTCGGCTCCGGCTGCAAGTTGTTCGCGAATAGCTCTGGCATCGTTGAGCTTGATTTCGGTGCTGATGTTGCTTATTTTTCCAGCACGAATGTCCGACTGAACCTCTGCCTCCATTTCAGTAATTTTACGTTTTAGGCTATCTAAGATTTCACTGCTATCCATGGGAAAAATAAACATAGATGTGTTGATTTGATGGGGGAAATTAATCAGGGGAGACAGCCAGTTTGCTGGAACCGATCGTGGATAGCCCGCTACAAAAAGAGTTCGAGAGTAGGATGAGTTAATTTTTTGAAAGGTAAAGTCAACCTCAATTGCTTCAGGGGCAATGATATCTTCAACCGTAACCAGCCCTCGCGAGAATTCTTTAATTTTTTCCAACTCATCTTGTCTTTGATCTTCTTCTGGTTTTGGCTTGTCTTTTTTTAAGAATGGTAAAGATAAATTTAGGTTCATGTTTTTGTATAGAAACTCATTATTTGATTTCAGGAATTGGCGGGGGTGGCTCTCCTCCTTCTTCGCCAATTTGAGCATTACCCTCTTCGTTTATATTGATATTGGGTTGCGTCGTTGTTGTTTTGGATTGGTCTTTGGCGCCAAAAACATTTATTTCTTTTAGTGCGCCGTTAACCACTTTTTGTACATCTGGGTCGGGATTTTTTGTTTCTTGATTTAGGTTGCTGGTTTTTGCTTTCGTGCTTGGACTTGTTGTGGAGTTGGTGTCTCTCTCGTTTGCTGAATTATTTTTCAACTCAGCATTTTCTTGGGTGGGAGGAGCAAACTCAAAACCATCGATGTTTTCCTGGATGTTGGGTTGTTGTACTTCTTGCTGTTGAACTTGTGGGACCTGCTGTTGGGTTTGTATTACTTGCTCAACAGAGGGTGGCTGCATTTCAGAGAGTGGTTCCTTTGGTTGGGTTTGGATGGGTGGTGGCTCTACTTGGGTGGTTTGGCTAGTTCCAACTGCCTGTTGGGGCTGGGTTTCAGCATTAAGTACCACCCGCCCTTCTGAGCTTTGTGTTAAAAGCTCAGGTTTGTTTGTTTGAATCTCAACAGGATTTGTTTGAGCTTGAGCTTGAGTCTGAGCTTGAGTTTGAGCCTGAACTCCTGTGCCAGACTCATCTTGCATTAGGCTTGCTTTTACCATCGCGGTTTGATATTCGCTGCTGTCTGCCACACCAAAACCCTCGCTGGCCTCTGGATTATAGCTTGTATAAAAAACCTTAATTATTTCTTGGGTGGTGAGTTGTCTGGAATAAAGACCAATTCGCGCAAATTGTGAGATAAGATGGTCTCTTCTTGGTTCTAAAATTGATTGGGCTTTGTCTACAATTAGTGGTTTTTCATATTTGTTGATATCAAAATCACCCCTGCCTGGAATGACACTATCAACACTAAGCAAACCTAGTTCTAGGGGTGTTGCTGGCACTGAAACATAAAAATTTTTATCCAACACGTTTCTTTCTTGAATTAAGTTGGTTACAAATCCACGATAACGGGCAATTCTTTCTTTTTTTTGAGTTGATTGAGACTCTTCTTCTTTTTGTTTGAGTAGGTTTAGGTAGTTGGTTACGTCTTTTGTTTGAGATTGAATTACAATTTGAATTGGATAATTTAAAGAGTTGAGGAGGGCTGCGTAGGTGTAAATTATGGCATCTTGCTCTTCTTCAGCAAGAAGGCCAAAGTTCATAGCCCCTACAGTAAGAATAAAGCAGGTGGTGCCGTCTTTTAAAATAACAAGGTCATTGGTTATGTCGTGTATCTCAAGAAATTCTTGTGCGGTGGCTTTGGTTTCGGATCGAGCAGACATACCAAATAGTATAAATCAATTATTGTTGATTAACAAACCAGACTCTAAAACTAAAAAACAATTTATAGCTTTTAACTGTTTTCTAAAATAATTTCGCGATAAACAAGAATTCTTAAGCAAATAAAAATTAAACTTTAGAACTAATTTCTATTGGGTCAATAATTTTGCCAGACAACTCTATTTTTTGGGAGTCAAACTCCAGTCCGTCCTTTTTAATATTTAAAAGATATTCACCATTGCTGAGTTGTTGGGAGATGTTGAACTGTCCCAAGGAGTTGCTTTTAACAGCGGTAATTGTTTGTCCTTGGGCATTTTGCACCTCTATTAAGGCTCCACCAACCAACTCTTTGTTGGGAGTAACAACCATTCCCACTAGTCGATTAGGGTGGGTGGGTTTGCTGGGAAAAGGAAGGTCTTGGTTTTGGCTAGCTGTTTTGATTGATTCATCTGGGTTTTGATCAGTTTGGGGATTGTTTTTTTTAGGGCTGGGTTTAAGAGCTTCGGACGTATTGGCGAGTTGAATATTTTGACTAAGAGTTGACTCCTGTTTTGCAACTGGTGGCGCTGAAAAAACCACTGCATCGGTGGGTGCGGGCTTAATTTTTCTGGCCCTTACTTGTAGGTTGGGCTTGGTGGCTTTTCGAACAGGGTTTTGTTCAACTTGAACTTGTTGAAAATTTTGTAGTATTTGATTTACGCGTTGATCTTGGGTTAAGTCAAACTCATCTTTGTTGTCCGTGGTTGGTTCTACTGATTTTAAAAATTGTTGGATTTTATCTCTTTTAATATGAGAGGTGTCAATTTCTGTAGTGGGGGTGGTGTCTTGTTCTCCGGTTTTGTGCTGAAACGCATCTGGGACTTTGGGTTTTTTTTGCCAATAAAATTTAGTTGGTTTATATAGGGTTTTGATGAAGGTAATAATCCAGTGGTCTAGGGGTCTTTCTTCAATGGGTACAAAAGCAGCTGCAAAACCAAGTGCAAAAAAAGTTATAGATAAGGGCCACTTTATAAAATCCGGCAGATTGGTTTTGTAAAAAACAAAAGCAACAATGGTTCCAAGCAATATCATGGCAAACTGCTTAAGGGTCATGTTGCCTATTAGGTGAAACCTATAGCCGGTGATGTCTTGTGGTATCGGGTGTTCTCTCATGCAGGGTTAGTATTTTTTGACAATCTTTAAGGCGATGTTTAATTTATATGGTATTAGTTTCTATCTTCTATGGCAATTGCTGGAGTGATTAATACACCCTCAAACTTTTGGTTGTTTTTATCAATAAAGTTTCCCTCAAACCTATAACAGGGGTAGATGAGATTTAGTGCGGGGTCAATTCTATATTCTAAGTTGGTCGATTTAAGTATGCCGTTTTTTATTTCTTCTAAAGAAACTGGGGTTGGGTTGTCTGCAGCTGTCCTAATTATTGACCCAATGTTTTTTTGATTTATGCCAACCAAGGCTTCTTCAATTGTTATTGGGGTAAAACTTGTTGCTAGTTCATATTCTAAGGAAATGGGTCTAATAACAGCCTTTTGAACTTGGCCGTTTCCATCTACAAAAACTCTAGCAAATGCGTCAATTTCTTGGTGGTAAAAAACAGGTAGTTGGTCAATAAGAACAGAGAAGGGTATTTCTACAATGCTTGCTTCTTGTTTTGGAAGTGGGACTAGGTGAAGCTCGCCACCATAATATTTTACCTGTTGGGGAATTGGGCGGAAATTTGTTTCAGGTAAAACAAAGTATAAAAAATTAGCAGCTTTTTCTAGAGATGCTTCTAAGCCTGGGATCACAGTTGTTTCCAGAGAGTCTTTTGAAAAATTTATTTCATTGCTGGTGAAGTCTATAAGTAGGGTATAGAGCTCGCCTGTGTGTATGGAGCTGGTGGTGTCAGTGTAAATTTCTTTCAGTTGGTGATGGCTGGCAAGCCTTTCAATAGCTGCGTTCAATGCGGTTTTGGTTTTTGCCTCAGAAAGAATGGCTTGGTAAACGCCAAGCTCTTGCTCTGGCGCTAAGTGGGTTCCTTCAAAAGTTATATTTTGAAACTCGCTTTTTGTACCATCGGGATTAACGAGAGCTGTTTGTGTTTCTGGGAGGGTGGGGGTATGCTCTTGAGGGGTTAGGATTCTAAACAATGAGCCAATAACAATACCTATGGCTGAAAAAATTAGTAAAAGTTTAATCCAATTTAGATTTTTGATTGATTTTTTCATTTTTTGCTTTTGTTTACTGCTACTATTTACTGTACAACACAAGAAAAAACATGTGCCCCTCTGGGTAGTGGCTGCGCCCCAATTGAATTTGTCATTAGCTCGGTGAGGGTCGTGCTGCCAGAACCTCTTTTTTCTAAATGTAGGTGCGGTCCTCCTGAATAGCCGGTGTTCCCAATCAAACCGATGATCTCACCTTGGGAAACTGGTCGGCAAGATCTGTCTTGTACTCTAGCTGTTCCTGTGTGTAGGTGTCCAAAAACTAAAACATACTCTTCGCCATTAACTGCTGTTTTAATTGATACATTGACCCCATAAATAGAATCAAAAAGACCATGCCCAGGCACTCCCCACAAACCAGCACACAACTCTCCATTAATTGGAGCATAGATGTTCCAATCTGATGAGTCATCCTTAAAAGGCACAACATCATAGGCGTCAACTCTTGAGTGACTGAAGGTCTCCCATGGACCTTGAGAGATTCTGCCTGTTACGGGCCAACACAAAATTCCGCTAGGAGCATCTCCAATAGCAATACTGGCAGAACCCTTGGCAGAATCAGAACCAGAATCTTCGTAACCTGAGTAATTAAATTCAACAGTAACAACATTTCTAATTAAGGAATGATTGTTTTGATCACTGATTGTTTCTTGATAAGTAAAAGTGATTGGTTCAGTAATTTGTTGTCCAACTAGCGACTCAGCCCCCAACTCTTCGGTAGATTTGGTGAAGGTTTGGGCTTGAGGGGTGGTTCTACCCTCATCTTGGTAGGCGTCGTGGTTGTAGCTAAAAGAAGAGGAGTCGGTAATATTGGTGACGGTAATAATGTTGTTATTTTTGGGAGCAATGGTGATTGAATACTCTACCTCGATTGGAAAATTTGGTTCTGGACAGCTAGATCTACCTGCGCAACCCGACCCCTCATTCACAATTGTGGCGGTTTTGATCACATCTGCAAAAAAAGAAACACCGGCCATTTGCAGGTGATCCATTTCGGGGTTAATTAAAAATGAGCTTGCGATTTGGCTGAGGGTGAGGGCAGTGGCAGCTACTGTAAGGCCAACAGCACCCACAACTGAAGCCGAGGCGGGTGTGATCAACGTGCCTATACCTGTTGCCTCAGTCGCTGCTGCGGCTTCTGTAGCTGTAGACGCCCTTGTTGCAGGGGTCCTTGATCCAAGTCCAATTTCTTCTCTTGCCAAACCAGCTAGATCGCTAGCTACGTTTTTTACCCCTATGCCAGCGGCGTCAGCGGAGGCTCCTGAAATGTTAAAAAGTTGCTTGCCTCCCACCCACAAAGAGCTGGCGGTTAGTCCGATCATTGCTCCAGCTGGTCCCAGAAAAAGGTAACCCACAGCTGAAGACGCGCCAATGACACTCAGAGACTTAAGTAGTGTAAAAATTTTATGAGCCAATGCAGCTAGTAATGAGCCAACAACGGTAGCTGTGCCAGCGAGAAACTTAAAAATGGGGGCTATTTTTTTAGCCAGCTTTTGGTTGATGAATTTTCTTATTGGGGCAGGAATTGCTTGATAGGCTCCGCCAGTAGCATAGGTGATGCCGGCATCAATGCCCTTTGCAGCCAGCGAGTTGGTAATAGCTTTAGCTTGGCTTAATCCAGGAGCTTGGTAGTTGCTGGTGTTGCTAGGATCAGCTCCGGCCGCGCCGATTTGTTGTAAATCAGGATATCCCTCTATTGAGAAGGGTTGATTGGGAGTTAAAAAGTGACTGCTTTGTAAAACTGCCAAATTTTGAGCATATGCGGTTGCTTGTTGGGCTAGCCCAACTCTCAAAGCTCTTTTGATGAAGCTGACCTGTTTTTGCCTTTGAATTTTGGTTGCTTCTAGAGCTTGTTCGTGAATGATTGAAGCTCGAACTAAAGTAAAGTAATCAATGTCGTGGTTTAGTTGTTTTAACAAATCATCATAAGAAAATTTTTTTTCTTGTTGGTGGGATTGAGTAAATTCAAAGACATCTTGGGAGTAGCCGGCTTGAATTAGGTATAGTTTTTTCTCTTTTTCTCCAAGAATACTCCACAGCAATGCTTTGTTTTGTTGAATTTTTTGAGATTCTTCTTTTGTTAATCCACCCTCTTTTTCATCTGGCTTTTTTCCGCTCCAGGCCCTGATGCTGTTGGTAGATAAAGAGCTTTCAGAGCGAAGTCTTGTTGCTGCCTTAAGCCTTTCATCAATTTGTTCCTCGTTCATGGCAGATAAATCAGGGGACATATGGGAGAGCTTTTCTAGTTCTGGGAATTGAGTATTTAACTCTGTTCTATGATGCAGCCAATATTGCTTGAATAAAATTTTTAGACTAGCCTGATGAGCCTCAAATTGCTCCCTGCTGATAGCATCACCAAAAAAGGTTCTCAAGCGAGCATAATTAAAAAAGTCAACAAATTGAGAGCTAATTTTAGGATCAGTGATCGTGAGGCTTGTAAGAGTGGAGTCTAGGTTTCTTCTACCTATGTTAAGCTGGGTTTGATCTAATTTTTCTCCTAAAACGCGCTCGATTTCTTGATTAAACAACTCTCTGAATCCCGCAGCTGGCAACATAGGGTAATTGCTAAGGGTGGAAAGTTGTTTTTGTTGTTCTTCGGTCAGTTCTGCACCTGATTCAGCAACTAACTCCAGTCTGATTGCGGATGTTGTGTGAGGTGTTTGTTGAATCTGATTCTCCAGCTGTTGTCTGTCTTCATTGGTTAGGGGGGATTCTGTTGACTGAAAGTGCTCATTAACCGCTTGCTGCATTAAAAATCTTAGCGGTGGATAGTTGATAGCATACTGATGAGCTTGGCGCAAAATTTTTAACCTCACTCCTGCTGCTTGGGATGCGTTTTCTCTTAGAGCTTTTAGCTCTTGCGAGCTGAGGGATAAAATAATTTGTTCAACTTGCACAGATAACTGGGAAACAAGCAACTGTTGTAGTTCGGGGTTGAGGTTGTGAAAAGAAATGGGTTCTTGCTGTAGATCTCTGTTAAGAGTTCGGAAAATACTACTTAGCGCTATGGCGGAAAAAGATGTTGAAAAAAGTTTAAGGGCGGTGTTAAATTCTTGGGCATCGGTTGGTGGCGCTGCTTCTGGTTGGCTCTGCTCGCTTGTTTCGGCTGCTGCGGTTTCGTCCAAACCTTCTTCTTGAGCAACAACTGAGGCTGCTGTTTCTAGAGAATCAGCTATTTCAGCGCTTTCTTGCCCTGTTTCTGCCACTAACTCTTGAGACTCAAGACTAATCGCTGCTTGAGCATCTAGAATCATATTAATGGCGCTAATAAGTTCTTCTGAAATTTGCCTAGTCTTAAATTTTTTTTCAGCCAAGCTTAGTTCTTGGGAGTGTGTTATCGAGTCATTGGTCCATTGAGAGAGATATGACTTAAAAATATTATCTTTTAAATTAAAAACCTGCTTTCCGAGTTCTTTGAGGCCGGGTTTGCTCAACTCTTCTTGATAAAAATCAACAAACTCAACTAAAAGGTCGTATAAAAAAGAGACTACGTCTGCTGGCAACAAATATTGGTTAAATGTTGTTTGCTTTTGATTGACTTTTTGATATACAGCTTGCGGAGTGTTATTGGTTTGGTGAGTATTCTCGCTGGTTGTGTTTAAGGCCGGCAGAAGGTTTTTAATGGGATCTGCTTGGGTAGTTGAAAGATTGGAGTTATAGGGTTGCGTTCTTTTTGAATAGTTTGAGCCAGCAATTGTGTTGAGTAAATTGAGCGCGTCAACAAATGATTGAGGGGCATTAGTCTTTAGATTAAGATGCTTGAGTTGTCTCACAAGCTGAGAGGGAGGGTCTTGTTGTTGGCCTGGCTGAAGATCAAAGGTTGGGTCGTTGGGTGGCATAGTGCTTATTATAGCGTAGAGTGGGATAATTTTAGAACAGGCTTGCGTGGGTTTTTGAGATTATTAACAACCTTGGTAAACGTTAAAAATTAAATAACAAAGTGTTGTTTGTAAATATTTTTGCGTGCTATAATCTATGAAGATAAATAGTTTTATAAATTCAGCGCACGCTTACTAATAAATAGTTCATACTCATGCCAGCAGAAACAGGTTCCCAATTAGAAAGCTCTTTTTCAGATCTTAAAGATACTTTTAGAACAAAGGAGGGTGAGATAGATTTTTTTATTGAAAAGGTTCGCAATTATGAGGGTGCAAAAGAGAGATTGCTAGACTTAGAACAAAGGTTGGCTGAAATGTATGCGGATTACCAGGCTGCTGGTCCAGAGGATCAGGCAATTTTTAATGAGTGCTTTGAGCGACTCAATGAGTTAATGGAGCGGGTAGATGCGGCTATAGAAGAAGCTGAGGCTGAGAGGGGCCAAGATAAAGATGAAGGAGAAGTCGAAAAATGGCCTCCAAAAATTTTGAAGGAATTAAATGAGAAAATTTCAGATGACATAGTGAACACTGTAGAGTCTTTGTTAGATGAGGCAAGGGCTGAAGATAGTGGTGAAAGACTATCTCAGGATGAGTTAGTCAGAATTACAAAAGGAGTCGAGGAAGTTGTTAACCCAAGCATTAGTTGGTTACACGACAATCAGGTGTTAGAGCTTTTGGCAATAATTGAAGAACAGGGTTTTGAGGGTGATAACTTAGACCTTTCTGAAATAGCTCGCAGGAGACTTGAGATTAGAAATTGGATAAAAAGAATAGATTATTTTACTAAGATTGTGGAAGATCTAAACAACAATCTTTGGGTTCAAGAATATGTTTTTAGAAGTGATCACTTTGATTTCTCAAACACCGACTCATATGTGAGTATAGTGCAGCGTTTAAAGGCTCTTAATATAAATGAGCTGGATGAAGCAGATTTAATTAGATTTAAGGAAATGCTGCAAAACAAATCTTTACAAATTGAGAAAGAGGTGGGGAAAGACAATTTTGTTAGGTGGGAGCTGTTTTCAAAAACATTTTTATCTGAGGGAAATAGGCTCATTGCCGAATTAATTGCGGTTGAAGAAGAACAAAAAGAGAGAAAGTCTCTCCCTGAAGAAATTGAAAAAAAATATCAGGAGTTGTTGGAGGCGGCTGATTCTCCCTACGGAGATTATACTCAGCCTATTAGGGCTGAAATTTTAAGAATGGCTGAAAAACTTGGTGGGGAAGCGAAAACTAGATGGATAAGGGCCATGGATTTGAAAGATGGTTTTGTTGCGGCTAGAACAAAAAGTAAAGATTGGGAGCTGGAGTTGGCACTATCTGGGTCAACCGAATCATGGGAGTTGGTTAAAGGGGGGATACAGTTGGATGAAATTGCTGAGTTGATTGACAGTGATAAGGAAATAGAGCATGCACTTAATGTTTTGAAAATAATTTTTTCAGAAATGAGCGACTATTCTGATTCAATACTTAAGTATTTAGAGGATAATAAACTTGCTTTGCCAGAGAATGAAAAGGATAAGGAGGAGTTTGTGAAGAAATTGAAGGAGATGTGCAAGCATAACTATTGTCTTCGGGGAAATCCTGAAAGAAATCTAATTGACTTATTGGAATTAGTTTTTCCTGAGTTTAAAAGCTCATCTCTTAGTATTGCTCAGGAGATAGTGGTGTGCACTGGACTAAGAGACAAATATGCTCAGAAGTGGCTTTTTGCTTATTCTACATCACCTCGCGGATCTTTTGAGGGAGCTAAGACAACAGCTAAGCTAACGGCTCCACTTGCTTATATTTGCTACTATGTTCGTGGAAGAGGGTGGTTACCTGCTCCAGAAAGAGATATGGCTTATTATTATGGCGCAAATTTTACTCGTTCTGAGGGTGATTACGATGAGGGAGGTGTTGAATATAGACAAAACAAGAACGTGAAGGCTTTAAGTGATTTGTGGAAGGGGTGGTTTGAAAAATTGTTTACTGATGCTGACTTTTCTCAATATCAGGCAAATGCGGGTCAAACAAATTTAGGAGAATGGAGTGAAGAGTTCCAAATTCTACCAACTCCATGGGATTTGATAGAATTAATTAGAAAGCAAAAGAAGAGCGGGAGGAGTAACGACGATGGTAATGTTTTAGAGCTATCATTTGGAAATTATATTGAGGGGATGGGAAATTGGGAAAAATATATAAATGCTGTTAAAAATTTGCATAATTTAAAAATTGAACGGGGGAAGGGTGATCAGGTTATTAATTCAAAATTAACGGATTTTAGATCAATGATTTCTGCTCTTAAGGGCGTTTCTGAGCCACTAAAAGGAACTGAGTATTATGATCGATTTTTAAAGATGATTAACTTTTTGTTTTTGGTGGCTTTAAAGCGAATGTTTAGATCATATTTTTCTGCTGCCAGAATTCAAGATGTAAAAACAGTAAGAAATCGATTTTTTAATATTGTTGAGGGTAATATTTTGAGTGCTAATTTGCATAAAAAATTTCAAGAAGAGGTTGAGGAGATTATTGAAAAATCAAGATATGATCAAGAAACTAAAAGGATGTTTTCTCCAAGAAGAAAGGTGGGGAGAACAATTAGAGAGCTTAAGCTTAGTCTCGATAAACCTCTACGTTTGGAATTTGAAAAGTTTATTTCTTCTGAGATACCCGAAGAGGCAAAAGATGATTAGGTTTATTTTTGGTGGGGCGACAGATAAATTTTTTTTAATTAACTCTTTAAAAGAATTAATTCATTTGACCACTTTCTTCATGTTCTTCGCCCTTGTCTGTCCCAACCGCATCTGCGATCATTCCAGCCAGCTGTTTGCGTCCTTTTGCCTCTTCGTCTAAAATGCCACTTTTTTCGTCAATGGATCGAGTTATGTCGCTAGATATTTTTGGTTCATGACTTGTGTCAAAAGCTTTTGATAGCCCAGACCCCGCTTGAACACCTCGTTTAAAACCTCTTTTAATCCCAAAGTGAGTTCCTTCGTCAGCCCCAACTAAGTTGCCCGCCAAGTTTGGGTCTTCACCACGCATATAGTTTACAAAACTATGGCCAGCTCCTAAAGCCGCTCCTCCAGCCACTCCAAAACCTATGCCGGCACCCCTAGTCCCAAGTGGAGCTCCAGCCCCGACTCTTCCCCAAGCAGCTCCAACTAATTCTCCAAGCATTCCTTCTGTTCCACCAATAGCTTCCTTTACCTTTTTAACTATTTCTGGGATAGCCAACAACATGCCGATTCCAATAATTTGAGGCATAACTGAAGCAGCTCCATGCCCGATTAAGAAGGGCGGCATGAACCCGCTCCCAGCTCCCCCTATAGAGCTGTGCTGGATTGCTTTTTGCATAATAAATAATATTAATACCACAGGAAAGACTGCAAGGTTTGCTGCCAAGTTTTTAAACCACTTTTGAAAAGTGTTTTGCCCTGGTATGGCCCCAATCATTAAAATAAGTGGTGAGAAAGCAATGCTGATAATAATTGAAAGATAGCTTTTTAAAAGCTCCCAAAATAGTTTAAAAACGCCAAATAGGATAGCTAGGCCAATTACAACTGCTACGGTTAAGCTACCCATCCAGCTAAAAAGATGTCCCAAGCCTGATACATTCACTATCGACTGAATTGCTTCATTGGTAACTTCATAGCCATCGCCAACTCCAGTTCTAATCAACTTAACTCCCAGTTGAAAAATGTTGAGGTTGATAATATCTTTGCTTTGCTCGAACAAGCCGATTATTAGATGCATTATTAGATACATGAAGTCAATCATTAATCCGCCAATTGCATAAGAAAAGGTGACAAATAAAAGCGCTACAATTATGTTTGGAATTGCTTGTTCTACCGTCACAACAGTTTGACCTTTAATTTTGTGCCTAAACATAATCATAAAGCCGGTAATTAAAAAAACTAAAACAAATATAAAGTAGGCAATATTACGAAATGATTTCCAAATGTATAAAATTGGACTAAGTGAAGAAAATCCCAGTCCTTGAGCTTGCGCAGTTGGGATAATTTTAGCTGATTGTGACAAATCTGCTAAAAAAGCATGAGTTGATGCAGGCTTGTTCTCGTACATGGTTGCGATTAGCCCAGTTAAAGTGGGGATGGCCCCGCTATCGCTAGTTTGCCCCTCTTCTTGCAACGACTCTCCCGCGATCATAGTTAAGAGGCTTAGGTTGCTGTAAACGACTGTGTTATGGGTTAGGTTGGGAAGGCTAGGAGTGCTGTTTCTAACCTCTTCTTCAAACTCAAGTTTTTTTTGCTCAACTGACTCTGGTTGGGCGACGAAGGGATCGGTTGTTGTTTGGGCAACTGCTTTTTGGTTTGAGAAAAAAACTGAAGCTAAAAAGACAAGTCCAACTATTACGATTTGAATAGATCTTTTTTTCATAGCCTAAATTAGATTTTAGACTGATTGGGGCAATCTATCAAGAGCTTCTCAGGCCTTGCTGTTTTTTTTGTAGATTAATAGCGCTTGTTTTTAAAATAATTAACCAACTCTATTTTTTTAACTTTACTATTAC
The DNA here is from genome assembly GCA_964449995.1 of uncultured Pseudomonadales bacterium. GTDB lineage: Bacteria > Patescibacteriota > Microgenomatia > UBA1400 > PJMF01 > CAYVBW01. Next base: position 74,862 of record CAYVBW010000001.1, read on the forward strand.
TAACTATTTGTTTATATTACAATATATATACAAGTCGCTAAAAATTTAAATAAAACACATGACAAATCTTTTTGACCTTTCTCAATTCTCAGGCAAAATTCAACAGTCTGATATTATTTTAATTATTTTAAATGAATCTCCCAGCTTTGATGAGCAGTTGGCTGCAGCTAGTTTATATTTGGCGCTTAAGCAGCACAACAAAAAAGCCTCACTTTTGGGTGTAAAAAAAATTGACAACCCGACTATCAGTGGTCTTGATCAGCTAAAAACAGACGTAGCCAATAAAAATTTGGTGATTAGTTTTGACTATAAAGAGGCTGCTGTTCACAACGTAAGCTATCATATTGATGACAAGAACAATAAGTTTCATTTAACTATCAAGCCACAGCCAGGACATGATCCACTAAATAAAGATGCTGTGAATGTTGAATATGCTGGAGCTGACTCAGATTTAGTAGTTTTGTTCGGGGTAGAGAGGTTAGATGATTTGGGGCAACTTTACACTGGTTATGAAAATTTATATCAGGATGCCAATCTGATGTCTATTTCAGACTTTCAACCTAACTTTTCAGCTTCTCATTTAGATAGTTCTGTTTTTAGCTCATACAGTGAGGCGGTTTTCCACTTGCTTAAAAATGCTGAGATTAGTTTTAATAGTGAAGTGGCTACTAATTTACTGGCAGGGATTCAACATAAGACTAATAACTTTATAGATCCAACTGCTAGCGCTGATACTTTTGAGGCTGTAGCCAACTTGCTTAGAGCTGGCGCACATCGCAAAGCTGGATCGTTTGCTTTAAATAATGCAGATAGCAGATCTAAAAAAACAGAAAAAAATGAGGTGATGGAAGCCGATGATGAGGAGTTTGAAAAAAGCATCGAACAAGGAATTAAGGAAAAGATAGAGGAGTTTCAGGTTAACGAGACATCTCAAGAAGTTGATCTAAAAATTTCAGACGAAGCACCTAAAACTAAAAAAGACAGCTTAAAGAAAAAGTCAAACTTTAGAGAAAAAAAGTCTAAACAGGTAGTTGCTCCTCGGCCAAGTGGTTTGAAGAGATAGTCTCACTAGAGTTTACAGTGAGTAAATAATTGGTCCGCAGGAATATTCTCTTGCAGTGGCCCAAGGTCTCCAGTTAGAGCCAGCTCCAGAAATATCAAAGGCTTTTCTAATATTAGTATTGGGATCAAATAACGGCTCGGCGCATAAATCGACATCATTTTGGGTAAAAGGACTATTAATGCTGCAGCTAGGAGGGTTCCAGGTATAGGTGAAATATTCTGGACAGTTGTGTGCTAGCAAGTTGATTTGAAACAAGCCAATGCTGTAATCAACAGTGGTGCCGGTTAGACAACCTGTGTTGGCAGCTTCAGGGTTGCCTCCGCTTTCTGCATTACAGATGATTGAGGCTTGAGTGGCTCTCTTGGTTAGTTCTGCATCAGAGATTGGAGCAAGTCCCCTTTCTTGGATGTAATTTGCCAATTTTTCTCTGAGGTTATTAACATTGCAATGATTATTTTCATCAGTGATTGGAACGCATCTTCCATAACCTGACCAACCTGTTCCTGGAGCTCTGCCCGCATATGGAGAACCTCCTGGGGGTCCATAATCATCTCTACCCCCACACCTACCCAAGAACATATCTTCAACTCTTTCACAGGATGAGAAATAGGCATGAAACTGCGTCCCTGAGGCTGTGATTGTTTCTTGAATCTTTCTGACGGCCCAGCCTACTTGGGCCCCAAAGATAAAAAGATAGTTGGGTTTGTCTTCCCGTACACCCTTGCCAAACTCTTTTTCTTGACAAATTTCTTGCGGATAGCATATTGTTGGCATTTCTTCTTCAGTCATTCCTTCAGGAAACTCAATCTCTTCAGGGCAGATCCACTCAATTTCGCAATTTGTTAAGTCAGTAAAGGTGAAATTTTGCATATTAGGAAATGCGTCTAGACCAAACTCAGCTCCCTTAATAGGAAAGTATTTTGGATAAACTCCATGTGCTTGTGAGTCTGTGACTATATTATCATCTCTTAATTTTTGTTGTTCTAGATCACTAAAAAAGGCTCCTTGGAGTGCCTCAAAGACTACTTCTTGCTCTATACCTAAGGGGGCGACAATGTAAGCATTGACAAATAAACCTTGAGAGTCTGGATTTTCAAAAGCTCTTAGGTTTTGTTGATAGCGCTCGTAGTTATTCATTCTAAAAATCCAAGAAAAATTTTTGCTTTGTGGATTGGCAAGATTGTTGGTTGGACTAAATGGAGAGTCGCTTAGCGCGCTTCCTTCCAGATCTAGGCTAGTTGAGGTGTAAATATCGCCGGCATCTTCAAAAATGATCGGTTCATGGCATCGACCGCTCGTGGAATTGATAATATTAATTAAGGTGTTTTTGACGACTGAGTCAGGATTATTTTCATCAACTTGGCAGTCTGGATTATTGGGGCAGATAATTGGGTCTCCTGGTTGAAATCTTTGTCCGGAGTCAAGCCTGTCTCGAACTTGCTGATAAAGAGACTCGTGCCTTTGACTGATTTGTTGGGCATGTTTTTCTTGTTGCTCTGCTGTGCTGAGCACCTCTCTTACCACTTGGGCTGAATCTGTATGCAGGGAGCGGTTGGTGAGATAATCGGGAATTTTAAAGGCAATAAAAATCGGTGCATGCTCTGGGTGATTGTGCTCATAAAATCCAGCAGCATCACTTGATCCTGTCATTGGATCTTGAAGGGGAGAAATAACTAAAAAAGCAATCCGATAGAGATTTTCAATATCAATACTAAGGTTGTTGAGTGCTGACTGAATTTGATTAAATTTGTCTTTGCTTAGGTTGTGAGTATTAATTGCAGAGGGTTTTCTTTTTTCTAAAGTCTCCCAGCTTCCAGCCAAATCTTCACAAGTTAGGTGATTTATTCCACTGGAGCCAGGTTCGGCCAGTAGTCCAGAAAGCTCATGATATAACTCCCAGCGACTATATTCACTATTTCTGATCGGGTTATTTAAATAACAACTGCCGGGATCACTCAGAGAGCTACAGATAGAATCAATCACGCCAAGATTTTGGTATTTTATTTGACATAATTGGGCTGGAGAAAGAAGATGATTGGCTACCCCTGAATAAACTGGGGCCGATTGATCTAGACTGCCGGTTGCCGTAACACCACTAGATGTTTCTGCTACTAATTCTGGCACCAAAGAGCCAAAAAATGCTTCATATGAGGATGTTTTGCTTACTTGAGCGCTACCCTCGCTACTGCGGTAAACCGGAATTCTGGCATTGTTTAAATTAAGACTATAAACTCCCTCTCCTTCAAAAGTGATTAGTTGGTTGTGGCTATATTGGTATTGATTGTAGAAATATTCTGCAATATGGGCATTGTGATAAGTAGCTCCCAGAGTCCATTCCGGAGAGGCGCAGTGCACTTCATAGCCTTGGTCTCTCACAAGACTTTCGGATAGAATATCTACTGGGCTACCGGAAAACTGATCTGGGTTGATAACTATTGGCAGTAAATCATATCTTTCATCAACATCATCCCAACTAGCTTCTCCCACATAAAATTTTCTGCCCAAACTTTGAGATATTTCAAGAGCCAAGAAAGATGACTCCAGCTCTCTATTATTATAGTAGTGGGCTGAGGTAATATTGATTTGCTCAATACTATTGCTGTTTCTAAAACCATCGGTATAGGGACTATCACATACTCCATCTGGAGAGGCCATTTGGCCATAGCCTACATAGGGAGCTCTGCCTTGCAGGATAGACCCAACATCGCGTCCCCAGTTGGTGTAGTATTCAATGGTAGATGGGGGATTACCTCCGCAATGTGGTTCGTTGGCTAACTCTAGGGTGTATAAATTTGGATGACCACCCACAGCGTTGGCAATTTGGGCTGAAAATTCTCTGTGTTCACCATACCCATCTCTATACCAATCTGCTCCGGCTCCCCTAGGAATACCCCCGCCCCCATTACTGTAGTCGCCAATAGTAATAATAATGTTTAAGTCAGTGTTGCCGGCTGCTGCTAAAACTTTTTGCATCCCTGAGGCCTCGCCTGCTTTGGCAAAAGTTCTTACCATATTAACTCCACATTCGTTCCTTAGCCACCTAAAATGTTTTTCCACCAGTTCTTGACTGTAGGCATCACTACCAATGTCCCACATATTAACGCCAATAAATTCAAACAGGGGAGCTTTTTCACGCAGCAGGGCGCATGCCACTGCTCCGTCTGGCCTGTCTTGAAAGAAAGAATAGGGATCGTTGGCAAAGTATTCATTGTTGGATAAATTTCCTGAGTATTGCCAAATTAAAAACCCAGCAGCTCCTTTTTGAGCAAACTCATCCATTTGTTCTCCTAAAATTTCATAGTTAATTGAGGCGTAATAATTGGCAAAGGCTTTGCTGGGATTAACAAGCACAAAAGCTAAGAGTAAAAACAGGCACAAAAAAGACATTTCTTTTTTAGGTAGGGCGAGTCGCAGGCAATTTAAAATTTTCATAGAGAAAAAATGATGTCTTATCCAAGAATGACAACTCCTGTAATATACTCTATGATTTGCACAATCCAATAAGAAACAAATAAGAGTAAAAATCCAATTAGAGCAGCTGTAATTCTTTGCTTACCGGCATCTAGATTTTGTTTACTAGCTGCTCCGGTTAACATCTCAAACCCGCCCCAAACCAGCATCAGGAATAACACTAGCCCAGCTAAAGGGAAAATAAAACTCAAAGCACGGTTGATTAGACCAGCTACGTTAAGTCTGCCGTTATCATGAAGTTCGGGATTAGCCCCCATAAAGACAAGAGGATTAAGTTCTCTGAGTCGTCTAGCCGTAAGTACGTCAACAACACTTTCATTGAATTCTTCTGTTGGTTCACAGGGAACTTTGGGAACAATTTTTGTTCCTGTTGTCCAAAATTGTTGCCAAAATGGCATTATTTCGCAACAGTGAGTTCTGTGATTCATGTTCCAGGGGCAAGCCCAAAAACTATCATGATATCCTTCAGGACAACAGTAGTTTTCCCACTGAGCTTGTAGTTGAGAAAAGCGGCCAGCCAACAACACACCTGCTATTACCAGCAAGAAAAATATGGCAATTTTTTTTATCATATTAGTTACATTTTTCTCTAATTTCTAGTTATTTTTGATTAATTTTAGGCCTTTTAGCCTCCAAACTCAGGAATTCGTAAAATCTGGACTCCAATAAATTGTAATATAGCTACAGAGAAAATAATAAAGATTAAGCCAATTATGGCTGAAGTAATCATTTCTTTAGCTTCACTTGTTTTTTTTGGGTCGCCCTGCGAAACTGTTAGGGTAAAAGCTCCAGCTAGGATTATTAATAAGGCTATTCCTCCCCCAATCAGCAGTCCTATTTTGATTAGGGTCTGAATTAAGCCCACTGGATCAGTGGGGATACAGCCAACAGCTGTCCAAACGCCATCTTGGTCAACACAGTCTAAGCATTTTTTTAAGCTTTCATCATCGGCCCCTACTTGAGAGCAGAGTTGCCAATGAGTTTCTACAATTGATGTTTCTAGGTTACCGCAGTAACTGTCGGCAGGTGGGCAATTTGAATTAATAATAAAGGACTTTTCACTTATTAATGTTCTTGGGCCAATTATTACAGCTCTGCCTATTACAATAGCTGTTGGGGGGTGGAAAGCAGCTGTAACTTTAATTGTGTGGGGTAGTGGATCAAGTCTCCCAATATCAATGACACCTGATTGGCACTGATCATTAAGTCTAGAACTCGAGTCAAGATGTCTCCACTCGTATAATCCATCAACCTGGACATAGATATACAGAAAATCTTCAGGGGATATGGTTTTGCTTGGATTCCAAGGTCTTACACATTCTCCAGGCTCAACCATTTTTAGCTCAAATCTAAAAAAAATATTGTGCTCATTTGTTAAGCAGTCAGGATAAGAACACCTCATGCCATCTCGTTCTTGCCAAAGATAGGCTCTTGGATAACCTTCTACAGCCAAGACAGGGGATTGTCTTAAAAATAACTGGGTGGTTTTTGCAAAGATACTAAAAACCAAAAAAATAATTGCGGTTAATAAAATTTTTCTTCTTTTCAAACGCATGGCTTTTATTTTAGCAGTTTTTTGAGATGTGCGTGAACTGCTTTTTGATATTATTGATGTGTAATTAGCTTAAACAGCGTTATTTTTGGCTAGATTTGTATTTTGTTTTATAATGATTTAAAGCTACTTAGGGTATAGTTGTCATTACAATGTCGATCAAAAGATTATCACTTATTTTATTTAATCCATTTAAACTTCGACAGAGTTATACACTGTCTTTATTAGTCTTGGGTATTTTAACACTGCTTACTATAGTTGCGGTTTGGGCAATTTTTGCTTTTAATCGGTTTGATCCTGGATTAGGCAACCACCAGCTTTATGCTATTGATCCGGTTGAGGCGCTGCAGCGAGAAATTGATGAGTTGGAGAAGATGAAAAAAATGAGCGAAGAGGCTACTGGCAACTTAGAGCGTAGTGTACAGGATTTGGCAGGCAGAATTAATCATGCCCAGGCTGGCATCCAACAAGCAGAACTGGAAAGTGAGGAATTGTCGCAAGATATTCAAAAAAGAGAAAAGGCACTGGCTACCCAATATATTATTTTGCAGGAGAGAGTGGCTTTAAGCTATAAGCGTATGCGTATTTTCAATCCGATCATGATTTTTTTTGCCAGCAATGATGTGGTTAGTCTAACAAAAGATTTGATTTACAATGCCCGGGTCCAAGATCAGGACACAGATTTAATTGCTTCAATTTCTGACGATATCATCCAATTGGAGAAGGATAAAAAGGCTTTGGAGCAACGCAAAGTTCAGCTGGCCGACCTACAGGTACAGTTAGATGAGCAAAAAAAGTTTTTTGAAAAAGAAATTGCAGAGGCTAGAGAATACCAGCAAACTTTGGGTACTCAAATTGCAGAGTTGTCTGCCAAACAGCAGGCTATTATTGCCAGCCGTACTGGGGTGGCTCGCACCAGCGTGGGTGATGTGCCTTTAACTGGGGACTTTAATGCCTCAATCGGTTTTAAGGCTCAGGCACCAGCTAATAGTTTTGCAGTGTTTAGTTTTGGAGCTTATACTCATCGCAATGGGATGAGTCAGTATGGAGCTAAAGCTAGGGCTGATCATGGGCAAAGTGTTGAGGAGATTTTGCAGGCTTATTATCCAGGATCGAGTTTGAAGAAGGACTATAATGCAATGGAAAATATTACTGTTGATGGCACCGGCACAATTAACTTTGAGGACCGCTATTTAATGGGAATTTATGAAATGCCTTCTTCTTGGCATATTGAGGCGCTAAAGGCTCAAGCAATTGCAGCTCGCACTTATGCTATTCGCCGCACTAATAATGGTCAGAGCTCGATTTGTGCTACTGAAGCTTGCCAGGTTTTTAGAGACAGTCCCAAAGGTGGTGATTGGGAAAAGGCAGTTAAAGAAACTCGTGGGTGGGTTTTGGTTGATGGGAGTGGCAACCCAATTTCTACTCAATACGCTTCACTGCATGGTGGTTACACCAACACTATGGGGTGGGACTTAAGAGGGGATTATGATCCCAGCAACTGGACCACTATTGCTTGGGATCAAATTGCTGAGAGCCCTTGGTTTTACAGATCATGGTATCGGTTGGGCTATAGAGATACAGGAGCTAATTGTGGCCGTTCTCATCCATGGCTTTCTCAAAGAGAAATGTCAGATATTGTTAATGCTTATATAGTTCGTCGTAACCCCAGCGGTGCAGATACTGGCAGGATTCAGCCGGTGACTATTAATGAGTGTAATATCGGAGGTCAGGGTGGCGATCCTTATTCAATAGATGAGATGAGAGATTGGGCCAATCGAGCTGGTGGGGCTGTAACCCAAATTAACAGTGTTTCAGTGAGCCATAGTAATCAGGGACAAACCACGCAGGTTAAGTTTGGCACCAATAGGGGTGATATCACCATGAATGGTAGCGAGTTTAAAGAGATTTATAACTTGAGGGCACCTGGTTATTTAAGAATTCCACAAACTGGCTTTTCTTTTTTTAACATCGAGCACAAAAGGTAGGTAAGTTGTCTTTTTCTAATTTTTAAAAACCCCAGTTTCAACCCACCACTGGGTCATACCAAATACCGCTTACTATATTCCCACCAACCATTTCTCGCCCCACGCTTGATAGTGAGAGTAAAAAGTTTTTTCGTGCAAAACCTGGCCATCCTTGTCAGTCACCACCCAGTCAAAGCTGGTTCTAAGTCCAGGAATAGCGTTTTCAACCCTCCTTCTTTCTCCAGGTGCCAGTGAGGGGTCTGGAATATCTTGAGAAGGAGGAGGGGCAGTGTAGCCCCATTTTTGATAGTTTTTTATCTCCACTTTGCGACCATCATCTGTGCCATAAATTTTTATATTCATGTATGCTTTTGCAGAGTCTGCTTCTGCTGTGATAAGCAGATATCCGGGTGTGTTGTTTTCAAATCTCAAATCAACATTTCCTGCATAAACTGTAGCATCAAAGCCTGGTTGGTTGTCTATTTCATAGTATCTAACCCTGTAGCTATGAGGCAGGCGGCGCGTGATGTTTATTCCGGCATCAAGCATGGCTCTAAACATGGTAGTGCTTACTTGGCACACACCTCCACCAAACTCCATTATGGTTCTACCACTTCTAATAACATAAGCTTGCTGGAAGCCGGTGGTGTGATTTACTTCTCCCACTACTTGATTAAAGAAAAATTTTTCTCCGGGAGGAATTAAGGTTAAATTAAGTTTTTCGCTGGAAACTTTAATATTGTGAAGTCTGGGGGCAATTGAACCATAATAAAAACTTTCTCCAAAACCTATAAGGGTATTAATTCCTAAATCATTGGTGTCGGCCAGCACAGTTTTGGGTTGAGTTGTTTTTAAAGTAAGATATTTAATTTTATTTAAACTTTGCTCGGTCTGATTATTAGCATCTTCATCATCATTGGTTGAATTTTGAGAAGACATGGCTAATTCATCCCAATTTTGGATGGCGGTAATGAGGATGGTGTTGGCCTTATTTTGATCAAGCTCTATTCCGGGTTGGTTAGACTGAAATTTGCTAACTTTTAAAGTTTTTGGATCATACTCAAATTCTGCATCTTGAGCTGGACGATCGATCTCTGCTGCCCATTCTTTAATTAAATCTTCTATGCCTTGGTGACTTATTCCCTGTGGCCATGTTAATAGTTGTATGATGTCTTGGTCATTTAAAGCTTTGTTGATTACCCATCTTGCTGGAGGAGAGTTTTTGTCTTTTATTTCCACCTCTCGGTCATAGCCATAAAACTCTATTTTGGTATTTAAAAAACTCAAAGCCCTGTTTTTGCTGGCTTCAATCTCATCTTCTGTTAAGGTTTGACTGATGGCTTGAGTTTTAGCATCAATAATTATTTCCTGAGATATCTCCTTTTTATTTTCTTGATTTATTTTTTGATCTAGAATGTTTTTGATTTTTTCTTCAGTTTCTTTGGTTGATAATTGCCAGCCATCTTCTCCTAGGACTACGTTAAGACTGTAGGGGTTACCGCTAGTAACTAAAGTAATGGCAAAAGGCTCTCCCTCGTCATAAACTTTTTGGGCAAGTTCGTTGATGGAGTGTCTTATCAATTGTTGATTAAATTGATAATTAGCCTCAACATTTTGAGGGTTACCCAACAAATCAATAATTGTGGCTATATTTTTAAAAATGTTGCTTTCTCGACCAATGAAAAAAGCTGCCTCAATTGCTTCTTGATAGTCTTTGCCATGCAATGCTTGTCTTAGAGATAATGATTGTTGATGATCCTCTTCTTGTTTGTCCAAAGCGTTGATAACAATTTTTCCAGAAATTGAAGGTTGCTGGTAAGAATGTTTTAATTTTTCATAAGCTTCTGCTTTGGTTAGACCTCCTACACTTATTTGATCAATGTGAATGTTTTGGTAGAACCGATTACGGTAGTGTATAAAAAAAACACAACTCATTAAAACCAGAGAAAAGACCAAACCAAAAGCAAATCCCCAGAGCCAAATATAGCGTTCTTTAAAAAGCAGCTTGAAGTGTATTTGAAAAACAGACATAATAGATCTGTTAATGATTATAGAAGAAATTTGACTTAAATTTAACAAGCTACTGCCTATGCCAGATAATCCAAATCTCCCAAAGCCCAATATTCCAAATCCAAATCCTCCCAAAAGCGATGATGCTGGATCTAGTTTGCCTCAAACCCCATCAGCTCCATCTGCTCCATCACAGCCATTATCCTCAACACAATCTCCTGCTAGTGCTTCTCAGCAGTCTCTAAACAGTTCTCGGCCAACAGCACAGGCTCCGGCCAGTAAGCCAGCAGGCCTGGATCCTCAATCACCAGGAGGAGCTTTGCCAGATTTAAATGAACAAGGTCAGGTGACTCGTACCTCAACTATTAGCCAAACGCCTCAAGAAAAACAGTTTGATCAGCGGCCTGATTTACCGGTGAGTAAAATGCAGCAGCTTCAGCAGAGAGGTGAGGTCGGAGCAGGAAGAACTGGGAAATTACCCGGCAAGAGTTTGGCAGAGGGGTCGATTACTCCTCAGCAGTCAGCTGAGGATCAACAAAAAGCTGCTATACCAGTAGGATCTCATCAAGCCATACAAGCAGTGCAGACAGCAGATTCTGCCCAAAAGCCTTCAGCCACAGTGTCTCATCCTAATTTAAAAGCAAACATCCCTCCTGTATCTGGTGTAGGTAAAGTTGGTCAGCCTACTACTCCTGAATCATCTAGTGCTAAAAAAAGCAGTCCTCAGAAACCTGACTTGAAAAGTAAAACCCAAGCTCAGTTAGGCGCAAAGCCAGCAGCAGCAAAAAAACCTATTTTGAAATATCTTTTTTTTGGTTTGGTCGGATTGTTGGTTGTAGGGGGAGTAGTTTTTGGGATTATGCGCTTTTTAGGCGGAGCAGAACCTGCCCCAACAACAGACCAGCCAAGTGACCCAGGAGCTGTTCCTCGAGCAGAAGGTGTTGTTTTAACTTATTGGGGTCTATGGGAGCCGGAATCTGTGATGCAGTCAGTTTTTGATGATTTTCAAGAACAAACTGGTATTATGGTTGACTACAGACAACAGTCCCCTCAAGACTACCGAACTCATTTGCAGTCAGCTATTGTTGCGGGTAGTGGTCCAGATGTTTTTAGATTTCACGCCACTTGGGTACCAATGTTCAGAGAGGAATTAGCCCCCTTACCCTCAAGAATTATGAGCGTTGCTGAATATGAACAAACTTTTTATCCTATTTTCTCTCAGCAGCTACAACACAATGGTCAATTGGTAGGAATACCTTTAATGTATGATGGCTTGGGCCTTTATTATAATGTAGATATTTTAAGAACTGCCAATGAAGAAGTCCCTGAAACTTGGGCAGAATTGCGAGCTTTAGCTACCAGGCTGACGGTGCGTTCTGGCAATGTGATTGAAAGAGGAGGTTTAGCCATAGGTAACGCTGAAAACGTGGAACATTTTTCAGACATTTTAGGGTTATTAATTTTTCAAAATGGAGGCAACCCTGCCCAACCCTTAACTAGTGAAGTTAGAGATGCGATTCAGTTTTATGTAAGTTTTGCTAAAACAAATCCTGTTTTTAGCACTGCATTGCCCAGTTCTACCACTGCTTTTGCCAGAGGAGAAGTGGCTATGATGATAGCTCCTTCTTGGAGAACGTTTGATATTCAACACATCAATCCTGAACTTAATTTTGACATTGCTCCGGCGCCAAAGCTAAGTGAGAGTGACTTGGGTTGGGCTAGTTACTGGGCTGAGGGAGTTAATAGCAAGAGTGCTCATAAGGATGAGGCGTGGCAGTTGCTTAAATATTTAAGCTCACCAGATGTTTTAAGAAAACTTTATTCTGAACAAAGTCAAATTAGAGCTTTTGGAGAGATCTATCCTCGGCAAGATATGGCTTCGGATTTAGCTGGTAGCAAATATGTAGAGGCCTATCTATTAGATGCTCCGGTGTCTACAAGTTGGTATATGTGCACTCGCATTCATGACGAGGGTATTAATGATCAAATAATCGATTATTACAAAGATGCTGTTAACTCAGCCTTGACCGGGACCTTGTCTGAGAGTCATTTGCAAACTTTAAGTCAAGGAGTAAATCAAACCCTTAGACAGTATGGCCTGCAGCAACAGTAAGCTTTGTAGTTTGTACAGAATTTTCCTGCCCAGATAATAAATTTGTCAATATTATGCTCTCCCTTCTTGACTATCAAATTATCGGTACCTTGGCCTACAGTGCTCAATTTAAGTTTCCTTTAACTAAAGATGAAATTTTTAATAGATTGTTGAGTTCTGATCAGGCCCTGTTGGTCAAGCGGAATTATATGGTCGATTTAGAAGTTGCAGAAACATCAAAAAAAGTACCACCCCTTATCAAGAAAGATCTTGAATTTGGATTAAAAAAATTGAAAAGGATTGGGGTAGTTGAGGAGCTTGGGGGTAGTTTTTATTTGTCTGCTTGCTTGAAAAATAATGAGGAATTACAAAATTTAATTCAGCAAAAAAAGCATAAAAAGCGTAAATCAAAAAAGTTAAAAAAACAAGCCTGGAGATTAAAAACTTTCTTTAGAAAACAACCTCAGATATTGGCAGCTGGTTTTACTGGAGCCTTGGCTGTGGATAATCCTGAACTAGAGCCTGATTTAGATCTGATAATGATCGTTCAAAAAAATAGATTGTGGCTGACTAGATCTGTGGTATTACTAAGGGCTTTGATTTTGGGTAAAAAAAGGCCATTTTGGGAAAAAAATAAAAAGGATAAAGATCAATGGTGTTTTAATTTGTGGTTAGAGGAGGGTGCGATGTGTTTGCCCAACCATCAGAGAAACACTTACAGTGCATATGAAGCTGCCCAGATTAATTGGTTTTATGATCCATATAATTTTAGAGCTAAGTTTTATCAGCAAAATCAATGGCTAGAAAAATATTTGGCCCACTTTCCTTTAAAAAGAGCTAATGATGCCCCTGATGCCGTAGTTGATAATGAATTTATGGAAAAATCTAACAAAGGTGGATTGCTTGATTATTGTGCAGCCTTGTTAAACAAGCTGATTTTTTTTACTTGGAAGCTATATCTGTGTCATAGAAATAAAATACCTCTGATTAATTTGTCTTTAAGCCAAGCGTTTTTACACGATGATGCTAGTTATAAGCAGCTTTTGGATGAGTGGCATAAGCAACTTAATTTAGTTTTTGTCAAGTTGAAGTAAACTTCTGCCTGAATTTGATAGAATTAGGGCTTGTTTGTCTGGAGGAATTTGTATACTGGTAAAATAAAGGTTAATTCTGATTAAATACTCCTCTATTACTAATACTAATTTGCGAATTAATGTCAACAAAACTAAAATTGCCTAAGCTGATATTTAATATTAGTAAAAAATGCTGTCGAACTAACTGTTGTCTAGTTTTGGCAACTGGAGTTTTTGACTTATTACATCGCGAGCATAGAAATTTCTTGTCTAAAGCTCGCCAAGCAGGGGACTGCTTACTGGTGGGTATTGAGACAGATCAAAGAGTTAAAAATCTAAAAGGCCATGACCGGCCGATTCAAGATCAATCAACAAGGGTTAAAAATGTTGCTAACTTGGATATCGCTGATGGAGTTTTTTTGTTGCCTGAAAAATTCTATAAATATCAAGACCATTTGCAGTTGATAAAGTTAATCAGGCCCAATATATTGGCTGTATCACAGAACTCTCCAAATTTAGTACAAAAACAAAAAATAATGAAACAAATTGGAGGAGAGGTTAGGGTTGTTTATCAACACAATCCAAGAGTTTCTACCACACAAATTATAAATAAATCGGAAAAATTCAATTAAGGACCATCAAAATGAAATTAATTTCCAGGATTATTATGTTGATTGTTATTATTACACTGTTGGTAGTTGGGTATTTTTGGGCAACGAACAGATATTCGAGCCAAAGAGAAGTAGGTGATAGTTTGGAGTTTTATAAAATTCAGGTGAGTGAAAGCGAAACAGGCTATATTGATTTGAGAGGAAAATTGGTGCGGGAGGGTTACTATTTTTATTTAGAAAAGAACGGAGAAGTTGTGCCAGTTATAAGTCAACAACTCAATTTGAATTCCTTTATTGATAAGTTGGTGGAAGTTAGGCTTAAGTTAAATGAAGATCGTCTAGAAATAATAAAAATTGAAGAAAAATAATTTGCGAATTTATTAAGGGAGAATATGGCTAAAAATAAAACTCGGTTTGTTTGTCAGAATTGCGAAGCAGTTTATTTAAAATGGCAGGGTCAGTGTTCAGCGTGCAAACAGTGGAATACATTAATAGAAGAAGAGGTAGAGCCAAAAAGTTCAGCTAAATTTCAGAAAAAAGAGCTATCTGCATCAAAACTAAAAGAATTAGTGGTATCTTTACCAGATGTGAATCTTTCTAGAAGCTCAAAACAGCGATTTTCAAGCGGGATTGGAGAGTTGGATAGAGTTTTGGGCGGTGGAATAGTCCCGGGTGCAGTAATGCTATTGGGTGGAGAACCGGGTATTGGAAAATCTACACTCTTAACACAAGCATGTTTAATTATTGGTGCTGAAGCTAGGTCGCTGTTTATGGATAAGAGTAAAAAAAACAAAAGCGGTAAGACAAATAAAAAAAATAAATCAAAAAAGTCAGCTCAGTCGCTTAGTAAAACTAAAACGCAAAAAGTACAAAATGTACAAAAATACTTCAGTTCGATAAATAGAACACGGATCTTGTTCATTTGCGGAGAAGAGAGTCCTGAACAAATAAGCCTTAGAATCAAGAGAATTTTGAATAATGAACAGTTTTTATCAATGAATGATTTGGGTCATGATAAGTTAAGGCTAATTAGTCAAATTGAGCAAAATTTACAATTTGTCACATCAGTTGATGTTGATGAAGTAGTATCAATTATTAATCAGACTAAACCTGGGTTGGTTGTTGTAGACAGCATTCAGGCTTTAAGCACCTCTGATTTAACTGGAGGCAGTGGGAGCATTGGTCAAATAAGAGAATCAACTGAAAGATTGATTAGGGTGGCAAAAAGATCATCTATTCCAATTTTTTTAGTAGGCCATGTTACCAAAGAAGGAGTGATTGCCGGCCCCAAAGTATTAGAGCATATGGTAGATGCGGTTTTGCAGCTAGAGGGTGAAAGGATTGGTCAATTTCGTATGCTGCGAGCTTTAAAAAACAGATTTGGTGCGACTGATGAAGTGGGTGTTTTTAAGGTGGTAGAGTATGGTTATCAACCAGTTGCCAACCCCAGTGAGTTATTTGTAGAAAATCAAGACACAAAGGTAGCAGGAAGTGCCATTACTTGCGTTATGGAGGGTACTCGACCTTTACTTTTAGAAGTTCAGGCTTTGGTTAACCAGTCTCAGTTGGCTATGCCTCGTAGGGTAGGTAGAGGAATAGAATTGTCCAGAATTCAGATTTTGGCTGCTGTTATGCAAAAACATGCAAAACAGCCTTTGGGCAACTATGACATTTTTTTAAGCGCTGCTGGTGGTTTTAAGGTACGCGAACCAGCAACTGACTTAGCTTTATCAGTGGCAATTGCCAGTAGTTTATCCAATCAACCAATTAAAACTCAGGCTGTTTTTATTGGAGAGGTAGGCTTATTGGGTGAGATTCGAACCGTGGCTCATTTGGAAAGAAGGGTTAAGGAGGCCAAGCGCCTAGGATATAAAAAAGTTGTTACTGCTAAAACTCACCGAAAACTTAGCGAAGTTCTCAAGGAGTTTGGGATTTAGTATTAGGAAAAATTTATATTAAATCAGCTGCTTATTTTTTAATTCTCGCCCAGCTTTCTGCCAAATTCCTGCTTTAGTTAGCATATTTTTAACTAGCATATCTTTCTCGGCTAACTTTAATTACTTTTTCCCGATTGTTGTTGGCATTGCTCAAAGGAGGCAGAGTATGGGCAGGGAATGGTCTGGAGATAATATTGTCAATACTGACCTTGTTAATAATTTGGTGCCTGCCTAAGGTAACTAAGTCATCTTGGGTATATTGGTGTCCGTATTCTTTATTAAATAGTTCAGCGTCGTCTGCTCCCATGACAAAGCTGGCAATACTGCCACAATTTCCAAAAATAGCTTTTTGTACTTCTTCAGGAATTTGAGCTACGTATTGATTGGCTAGAGTTAAATTTAGCCTGTATTTTCTGGCTTCAGATAAAATTTTAACAAAAGATTCAGTAGCAAAGTTTTGAAACTCATCAACAAAAAGATAAAAATCTCGCCTTTTTTCTTCCTCTTTATTGACCCTACTCATGGAGGCTAGTTGAATTTTGGTAATGAGCATGGCTCCTAGTAGAGTAGCATTATCCTCTCCCAGTTTTCCTTGAGATAAATTAGCTAAGAGAATTTTACCTTCGTCCATGGCTTTTTCGATGCTAAAGGAGCTTTTTCTGGCATCAACCACATTTCTAATTAAAGGTGAGGAGACAAATTGACCAATTTTGTTCAAAATTGAGGAAATAGATTCACTGCGGAGTCTGTCAGAAAGTTGGTTGTATTCATTTAGCCAATAGTTTTTAAGCACAGGGTCTTCTAATTTTTCAACCACTTTTTTGCGAAAATTAGCATCAGTAAGTAGTTTAATAATGTCTGAAAGATTGGATTGAGGACTAGAGAGAAGGGTTAATAAAGCGTTGCGCAAGATGTATTCTAATCTTGGACCCCAAGAATACCCATAGAGTTTATGAAAAATTGAGATAATCCCAGAGGCAATCAACTCTCTGTGTTGAATATTTTCTCCTTCAAACAGGTTCATTTTTACAATCCGATCATTGGTGTCGGCTGGATTAAAGTAAATTACGTCGTTGATTCTATGGGAAGGGATAAAATCTAAAAGAATTTCAATTAAGTCGCCATGCGGATCAATGACCGCCATGCCCTCATTGTTTTTTAAATCATTGATGGCCATATTGGCCAACATGGTAGATTTACCTGTGCCGGTTTTTCCAATGACATAAAAGTGTCGTCTGCGGTCTGTTTTTTTTAAGCCATATTTAACTGTTTGGTTTTTATAAGTAGTTTCTCCAAAGACATTAATCTTATCTTTGGTTTGAGCATCTGTTGTTTTGGTAACAATAGGCAGGTTTTCTGGCGGTTCACCTAATAATTTTTTACCCCAAGCAATATTGGGAATTGAGGCTAGCTTATTATTGGGTAGGTGATAGATGGTGGCCAGTTCATCTACTGATAAATGCATTTTTTTACTTCTGCAAAAATTTCTTCTTAAGATGGTTTGTAAAAAATGCTGTTTAAAAAATTTAATCCTTTTAGATTTTAAGGAATTTCCTTGGCTTTGAGTGATAGCATTAAGGCTGCTGCCAATATGTTCTATTAGTAGTTGGCTGCGGTTGGGATCAGCTGTTAGAACAGCCATTTTTAATGAGCTTTTTAAACCTACTATATTCAGCTTTTTTTTAATATATTCTTGGTGGGTAGGTTCATTATCGCTGGCGGTTGGCGCGGTTTCATCACCTGATGGCTTGGAGTTTTCAATGATTTGCCAACCTTTGTGCTTCCATGAATCTGAATCTGGACTTACAATCAGCTGCAATAAAATTAGTTCTAGGGGTTGTGCTTGTGAGAGCACTGACAGCAGTGAGGAAAGAGGGTCAACCTCTGAAAAATCATGATAAGTTTTTAAAGAAAAGGCCTCTTGTTGAGAGAGCTTAAGTTTCCCCAGTTCTAAAAATGGTTGCTGATTGTGGGTTTCAAATTGAGTTTGGTTTCCTGGTAAAAAATACTGCAAAGGATCGCCTTCAATTTTGGTAATAAGCAGCTGGGGGTAGCTGGCTATTAAAGCAGATTTTACATATTCTACCAGGCGTGTGGGACAGTGACATAAAAAATAGATAGTTTGATTTTGGACTAAAATTTCAAAACTCAGTGATTCGTTTTTGCCTGCAATTCTGTCAAAAAGGGAATTTTTTAATTTTGGAATAGTAGAAAATAACTGAGCTGCCGATTCAGGAGTGTGCTCACTGTCCCTACTGGTGCGCAGTTCCAGAATAGTGGCTGTGGCTGGATAGTCTTTGTTCATACAAGTTAATTATACAATTTTTAATAAAAATATGGTTTACAGGTAGCTTAAAGATTTTATTCTGAGTATATACCTACCAGCTTGTTCTTCCCGCTAAGAGGGGTGGGACAAGACAAAATGCACTTGGGGTGAAACTCCTCAGAAATGAGTTCATATCAATTACTAATATTAATTTGCGAATTTATCTACATTCTGTGCACATTAGGAATAGGGCGAATATTAATTGTGGAAATAGTGATATTTTACTCTGGAATTTGCTTAAAAAGATTTTTATAAGATGCACTAGTTTATATCAATTAAAACTTTATAGGTTGACATTTAATAATAATTAGTATTATACTTGAGTTATCGAAAACTTACTTGATGGGCGTTGAGCAGAAGTTCGGTGGTTGGGCAGGCGACCGAACT
>CAYVBW010000001.1:93360-103795 GCA_964449995.1 uncultured Pseudomonadales bacterium
CACCTTGTTGTTTAAACCACGTTTTTAGCTATTTTAGCAATGACTACTAAGTTGTTGTTAATATAGTTTTAATTATAATTCTTATTATTACTTAATATTTTGATTATTTTTGATAGTGATTTGAGTTTAGAATGACTATTTTTTAAAGCGGGGGCACTTTTTATCTGATTTTTGTGATTTAAATAGACTAAACTCTTGGTTAAACCAGAGAAAGATATCCTATAAAATTGATTTTGATTGAAATATAGGATATAATCGCTCGAATCCTATAATATTGTTGATTATCCAAACCAGAGAAAATAAATGAAAGTTTTACTAAGCACAGAAACTAGCTTTCTTGATAAAAATTTGGGGTATCTTGAACAAGTGTTACTAGGTGAATTCCACCAGTATCAAGATCCCACCAGACCTTATTACTATGCTCAGTTTACTCTAGAGCCTCAGCCTGTATTGACTATAGGGAGAAACATTACTGATCTTAATGATATTGAAGCCCATGGGGTTAAAAATGGCTTTTTTATTGATGCAGATACTTTCCCTCAAACCCTAACAAAAACATTTCAAAATTGGTCTCTGGCGAGGTTTAAAAATGTGGCCAACTATTTTTTAGGAACCTTGATGTTGAGCGCTTCAGCGTTGCTAATAATTTTTTATGGCCCTAGCTTGTATTATGCAGTTTTCCCTTCTAAAGTAGCCCAACCCCCAACTGAACTGGCAGCGATTGTGGCTGATAATTTCAAGGTCACAGCAGAAGAAGAAATATTGGAGAAAATAAGAGAGTTTCAGCAAGCTGAAATTATTGAAAGTGATTCAAAGATTGAACGCTACTTGCCTCCGGTTAATACCAACTTACCAGAAGGAGATTGGGTAAGCATACCTTTAATTGGAGTTTATTCCCAACTTCAAAAAACCGAATCAGCAGAGGAGGCTTTAGAGACTGGTATTTGGTGGGTGCCTGATTTTGGAGAACCCGGTCAGCTCAACAAACCAATGATCGTCTCGGGTCATCGTTATGGCTGGCAGTGGTGGTGGCAAAGTGACTACTGGAAGTATCATTCTTTTTACAAGCTACCCGAGCTTCAACCTGGAGATAGAGTGGAGATCATATCTGAACAACGCAAATGGATCTATGAAATTTACGCTGGAGAGGAGGGGGCAGAAATCAACGATTACCAGGCCGATCTGATTCTTTACACTTGCAAGTTTTTAAACTCGCCGGTTAGGATTTTTAGATATGCGAAGCTTATTTCTGGCTAAAAGTTGACACCATAGATTGTTTTTGCCATAATACCTATATCCCTCAAGGAATTTACCTTGTCCAACAACAAATTTCTGTCATAAATGAAAAATCTTTTCCGGATTTAATGTTTAATAATTAGTTAATAGATTATTTATTTTATGGCTAATAAATCTAAAACAGCAGCTGATTTAGTGGGAGAGAGTAACTCAAATTCAACTGTTAGTCAGCTACATAATAAAAATTATAATTCTCAAAGAAAAGTTTCTACCATGAGTCAAGAAAAAAAAGATACTAAAACCAAAACAATGGGTGGGCGTAAGGCTGCATCTAGTGTTAACACTAAAAGCAAGTCTGTTAAAACCCAAACTAATTCCAAAAGTGATCGTTCAGCCAGACCATCTTCTCAGGTTAAACAGCCCAGAAATAATACTAATGACAACAACAATGATCGTTTAGACCATATGCCTGATGGTGATATGCCAACTGAAACTGTAGAGGGTATTTTAGAAACAACCAAAAATGGACATGGCGTGCTCAGGGTTGGCTTTTCTCAAGATGATCGAGACACTTATGTTTCAGTTTCTCAGATGAGGCGGTTTAATTTAAGACAGGGCGACTATGTTAGAGGGCCAGCTCGCAGACCTAAAGAAAACGAGCGTTATTGGGGATTGTTGCAGATTGATGAGGTAAATGGCCTTCGCTCTGAGGATTTTAGAAAAGCTAACCGCCCAAAGTTTATGAGGTTGACTCCAGTTTATCCAAACAAGCAGATTAAGCTTGAAACTGGCAAAGAACCGATTTCCTTGAGAATCATTGACATGGTTGCGCCCATTGGACGTGGTCAGCGAAGTTTAATCGTGTCTCCGCCTAAGGCAGGTAAAACAGTTTTGTTAAAAAATATTGCTACTGGAGTTGCCAGTAATTCACCCGACATTCATATTATGGCTGTGTTGGTGGGTGAGCGTCCTGAGGAAGTTACCGACATTAGGCGACATATTGAAAAGATCACTGATGGCAAGGGAGAAGTAGCTGCTAGTAACTTTGATGAGTCAGCCGAGAATCAGTGTAATGTTGCCGAGCTAGCCCTAAACAGAGCTAAACGCTTGGTGGAGATGGGGCAGGATGTTTTAATTTTGCTTGATTCCATTACCAGATTGGCTAGGGCATATAATCTAGCTATGCCTACATCAGGAAGAACTCTTTCTGGTGGTTTTGACCCGGCAGCTTTGTTTCCGCCCAAAAAGTTTTTTGGTGCAGCCAGAAATTTTGAAGAAGGCGGTTCACTAACCATAGTAGGCACTACTTTGGTTGATACCGGTTCCAGAATGGATGATTTAATTTATGAGGAGTTTAAGGGAACAGGAAACCAGGAAGTTCATTTAGATCGCCGACTGGCAGAGCGTAGAATTTACCCTGCAATTGATGTGCAGCGCTCTGGAACTAGAAAAGATGATTTATTACTTAGCTCCATGGATTATCAATCAGTGGTCACTTTGCAGAGAATGTTAGACACTCTGGGCAAAGAGGAGAGGACATCAACTTTGATTGATCGCCTCAAGAGAACTAAATCAAATAAAGAGTTTTTGGCTAGTTTAAAGGATGGTTAGGCAGATTACCAGGCTAAGCCTAGTTAATAAAATATTGCCATTTACTAATTTGCGAATTTTTTTTGATATTCGAGATCCCAGATGCTATATAATAGAGCCTGAGTATGTCTAGAATTACTATCGAGTTTAAAACACCAGAAATTTTAAAGGATGTTCCGGAATTTGTCCGGTTTCTTCATTATTACCTTAAGTTGAGAGGATATGGCTGGTTTGAGCGTTTAGAGCTTTCCAAAGATGCTTTGGTTGACGTTCTTTATATGAAGCGAGGCAGGTATGCCAGACCATTTTTGCATTTTGGTATGGTGAGTTTGGTGGCACTGGCAGCTACTTTAGGCCCTTTGATTCTCAGTCAATCCGATATTGAGCAGTTTCAAACTTCAGCCCCTGTTTTAGCCACAGCAACTGCTTATGCGCCTGATTTTTACACTTTGCAGGCAGAGGCAGTCCGTCAGTATCGGGGAGGAGAGATTATTGTCCATATTGTTGAAGAGGGCGAAACTATTTCTACAATTGCAGAAAGGTATGGTTTATCGGTTGACACCATTCTTTGGGAGAATAATTTAAGAGAAACAACAAGCATTAAGCCTGGTCAAGAATTAAGAATTTTGCCTTTAGATGGTGTGCGTCATCGAGTGAAAAGGGGAGAAACAATTTTTTCTATTGCTAGAAGATATGGGCTAGACAATTCACAAGCTCAGATGATTGTTGACTATCCATTTAATGAATTTTTGAATGATGAAACTTTTGAGTTGGTCGCTGGTCAGTGGTTAATGGTGCCTGATGGAGTGATGCCAACGGCCACAGCCACTCCTGTCACACCGAGAGTAGTGCCTCAGGTGCCTCATACTCCAGATGCTGGAGCTGTGGCCGCTCATGGGACTTTTATTTGGCCAGCACAAGGTAGAATTACTCAAGGTTATCGTTTTTACCACCGGGCAATTGATATTGCCAATCAAGGCGGAGGACCAATTTTAGCAGCAGATAGCGGAGCAGTAACCACTGCCGGCTGGGCTGGTGGAGGTTATGGTAATACAGTGGTTATTGATCATGGTAATGGCTTTCAAACTTTATATGCTCATTTGAGTGTAGTGCAGGTTAGTGTTGGGCAGCGTGTTGGCAGAGGGGATGTAGTTGGTCAGATGGGAACTACTGGTCGTTCTACAGGGGTTCACTTGCATTTTGAGATTCGCCATGGAGGAACTCTGGTTAATCCTTTGAATTATTTATAGTGTTTGGTGTTTTTGGTATTTAGTATTTGGTATGACAGCCAGAGTGGTTGATTCACCTTAGTGGTATTGAAAAAAACTAATAATTTATTAATCTTGATGGGTATTGATACCAAATACTAAATACTAAGGCTAAAATGATTGATTTGGTTAAACTTAAACTACTGGCAGGCGATGGCGGAGATGGTCGCATTTCATTGCATCGGAGCAAATATCGTCCTAAAGGTGGTCCTGATGGTGGTGATGGTGGTGATGGTGGAAATATTATCATCAGGGGAAATAAAAATCTCAATACTTTAAAAAATTTTGCTGGGGTGAAGGAGTTTGTAGCTCAAGATGGGCAGGATGGCGGTAAAAACAAACAGCATGGTTTAAAGGGTGAAGATATAATCATAGAAGTTCCCCTGGGCACGGTGGTTTGGTTAGCTGCAGAGAATAGAATCAGTCAGATTAGACGGGAAAAATATCAGCGGCCAGCGATTGAGTTTGATTTTGAGAAAAAAGAGCCAGCTGGCGACATTCAACAGTCTTCTCAAGAAAAAGGAAAAAAAATAGAAGACTCCAACCAATTCCTTCAAGAAAAAAACAACGACTCTCCTTTTCGACTTAATGTAACCCTAAGGCGTGATGAGGTAAAGTTTGAAAAATATTATCAAGATTGGGACGGTAATTTGCAGTCTCATAGGGTTGTTGATGAGATGAGGTTAGTTCAACCCCCTCAGGAAGAGGTTGAAACTAAACAATTTGGGCAATTTGACAAGATTCTTGACAGTAATATATCAAAAATTGTGACCCTAAAGCTGATTGAGATTAAAAAGGATAAGCAAGAGGTGATAGTTTGCCAGGGTGGATTCGGTGGAAGAGGTAATCATGCTTTTAGGGCAGCGACCCATCAAACTCCACTTGAGGCAGAATATGGAACTTATGGAGAAAAAAAAGAGGTTGTATTAGAGTTGCGATTATTGGCAGATTTGGGTTTAGTTGGGTTGCCTAATGCTGGTAAAAGTACTTTACTATCTCGTTTAACCAAAGCTTTGCCGAAGATTGCAGCCTATCCTTTTACCACTTTAGAGCCAAATTTAGGAGTGATGAGAAGTAAAGATGGTAAAAAGGAGTTGGTTGTGGCTGACATTCCTGGTTTAATAGAAAAGGCTAGCCAAGGCAAAGGCTTGGGTGATAGATTTTTAAGGCATATCGAAAACTGTCAAGTTCTCATGTATGTTCTTTTTTTAGAAGAGAATTTTGTTTACGATGCTGAAAAATCTTTACAAAAAAAGGCAGATAGCTTGCTTCAGCAGTTTCAGCAGTTACAGCAAGAGTTGGGCACCCACCATAAGCAATTGTTAGATAAGCCTTATATTGTTACCTTAAATAAAATTGATATTTATCCAGGAAAATTAGTACATAAGATTCAAGCTAGCTTTAAAAAAGAAGGCGAGGTGATCATTCCTTCTAGCGGAGTGACAGGGGAGGGATTAGATAAGGTGAGAAATGCAGTTTTTAAGATTTAGTTGATAATTTAATGTTGTTTTTGCTTTGATCGCTAGTGGTTAAGCTCAATAATCAAGGATTTGAAAATCAAATAACCAAAACCGCCTGCTATAAAACAGGCGGTTTTTTAAGTTTAAAGCTATTGCAGATTCAAACTTTATTCAGCTAAATCCTCTTCAAATTCCTCCACTTCCACTTCCTCAAGCTCTACCGGTTGTTGGGATTGTCTAACTAACTCTTCATCTTCTGGAGTAAGTTCTAGAGGCTGAGTTCCTGGTTGGCCAATGGTAGCTTCTCGACCTTCAATATTTTGATCAGTCAAAGAAGGCAGCTGTTGTCCTAGAGGAGAAATGCCAGGAGCTTCAGGGTCAAATTCTGCATCTGGGTCAAACTCTCCTTCCATCATTTGTTCCTGTTGAGCTAGAGCCTGTTGTACTAAGGGCTCAATTTCTTCTAATAAACCCTGTAGCATTTCATAGTCCTCAGAGCCAACTTCTAATAAAGCCAGGGCTTGCTGCCAGGATCGTTTAGCTCCTATTGGGTCTTGGCCAAGCTGTTGGGCTTGTCCTAGATAAAAGTAGCCTGCTGCTAAATCCGGTTTGAGCTCGGTTGATTGAGTAAATAGGTTAGCTGCTTGTTGGATTTGTTGTAAGTCAAGCAGGATTGCCCCCAATTGAATGCGTAGCAATGGATCTGCTGGGCTAGTTTGAATAGCCTCCACATAGGCGTTGATTGCCCACTGATCTGCTTCTTCAACACTGCCAATTAGCTCTTGATAGATTTGAGCTAATACAATCCAGTTTTGGCTGTCCAGCGGATCAATGGCTGCAGCAGCTTGAGCTTCCCTAATGGCTTGTTGAACAAGTAAACCGATTTGCTCCTCTTCTGTTTCACTCAGATCAGTTTTTTCTGAGAGAGCAAAGGCTATCTGTATGTTAGTTAAGGCATAGCTGCGGCGAGTGGAATCAAGATAGGGGTTGAGCATAACAGCTTGTTGTTGGTGCTCATAAACAGCTACTCCATCATTTTCAAGGAGAGCTTTGTCAGCTTGATAAAGATGATTAAAGCTAGCATAAGCTCTACCTGTCATAACGGCCAGTAATAATAGCCCAGCAATTAAAACGCCATTAGTGGCAAGACTGATTACTTTTTCAGTATCTTTTTTTTCTTGCCTGGAGCTTGTTAGATTGACTGCTTTGTTGCCATCTAAACTTGCACTTAAAGTTCTCAGATTAAGAGTAGAGAATTGATCCTTGAAGCGAGCAATCCAGAAGGCAAACAAAGCTCCTTGTAGGCCAATCAAGATATAGCTAGGAGGTAATAAAAATTGCAAAGCCAATGAAGCGGCTAACATCCAGGTAATGGGAGACTGAGTAACTTCTTGATAGTTTTTTAGTTTAGCAAAAAAGCGTAGAGCCACCACCAGCCATGCAATGAGTCCTAAAAATCCAAATTGTACCAAAGCTGTTAGAGGCATACCCATAGCTGACCCAAAATTAAACTGCCAATATTGATCAGTATTCATCCAGGCAGGTTTATAGCGAGTATAAGCGTTAACATATCCTTCTGGTCCTTGACCAATGAGAGCAGCGCGGGGAACACGCAGGCTGTCTAGAGCTATTGACCAGCTGGCAGCTATTGGAGGTAGGGTAATTTCTGCAGGTTGGCCTGGTAAAACAGACCATAAATGCAGGCCAATACCCAGAACAAGAATGGGTAGAGTAATAACATTAAAAGTGGTTACTTTTTTGGATTTAATAATTTGAACAATCGAGCCAATTAAGGCGATTACTCCAACTTGAGCTACAATAAAAGAGGAACTGCTGAGATTGAAAATAAGAGTGTGCTCAATCTCAAAGCCAGTTAAGGCATTAATTAGATGAGTTGGTCCCCAGCCAAATAGTTGGAGCAGGCTGGCTAAATTAACAAAACAAATTGAACCAACCAAGGTGGGTAGTATCCAATTGGCTTTGTTTTTACTGATTAAGCTACTGCCAAATAAGGCGATCAAGATAGCGCTTAAATATACTCCACCCATTCCCAGTAAGTTTTCAACTGGGTAGTTTTGGGTAAAAAATGTTGAGGCTGCAACAGCCACCCCAAAGATTATTAATGGCAGGGTGACGGGAGAAACTATCAATTTCCAAACCTGTTTGCGCACAGAATCAATAAAGAACAGCGTAGCGGTAACAATAGCGGCAAAGAGAATAAAAAACAGTTTGCTGTGAGCAATAAAGTTATTGGTGAAGGGGATAATAATAATCGGCAATAAGGCTACAAAGCCTAATAAAACCCAAGTGGCAATATTAGAGAAATTTGCAGCAGACTGAGTAGTTGGTTTTGAGGTTGGTGGTTGTTGCGATAGAGTCGATTCCTGTGATGGTTGGGTTTGGTTTGTAGAAAAGTTTATATTTGGCATAATTTTTTTTCTTTCAGGCCTGGTATTTGGTATTTGTATCGTGATATGCGATATTTAATATAAGGCTAGGTGGCGACATTAACTGCTTAGTTTTTAAATTTTTTTTAAATTTTAAAAATGCCACCAATAAATTACAATAATATTAATAAACTACTTAATAATAAGCATTTAATAACTAGGAACTTTTAGTATTTCTGCTATGATTAAATTATGAAAGATTTTCCTTCTCAGCGCAAGGGGAAAAAAGCATTGGGGCAAAACAAAATCCTCGGGGTAAGAATCGGTGGATTTACTTTGATAGAAACACTGATAATAGTGGCAATTTTAGCAATTTTGATCATAATTTTTTTATTTTTTTATCAGCGCCATTTAATGCGTTCGCGAGATGCAACTCGCAAGTCTGATCTGGATAGGATTCGTGTGGCTTTTGAAGAATACTATAATGATCACAGATGTTACCCATCAGTATTTTATTTAAATGATTGTGGGGGCACAGCTTTAAGCCCTTATTTAAAAGAGATTCCCTGTGATCCCTTAACCAGGCAGCCTTATCTTTACCAGAGTTATAATGGAGATTATTGCCAAGGTTATCGATTATTGGCTAGGCTTGAAATTGATACAGACAATGATATTTATGCTGTTGGTTGCGATCCAGTAGAGGGCTGTGCTGGGGAAGATGGTCATGGTTATAATTGGGGGATATCAATGGGCGATGGCATGTCGTCTAATATTTGGCAAACTGGTGGCTTTGGTTTAGAAGGAGAGGAAGAAGTAGCATTTTTTTGTTTGCCGGTGTATGGTGGCGGATACACCTGTGATGACATTACTTTAAGGGAAAGAAGTGAATATTTTTTGGATGGAGAGGAAGATGCTAGTTGTGATGGTTTTATTAGTTTAGAAAGTTGTAATGAAAAATGTGTTTCTGAAGGAGAGCTGGATCCTGGGGTGGCATGTATTTGTAAACGTATTGAAGGTGAGGAAAATGAATATTCAGGTTGTCAATAATTTTTTAAATCTAATAAGGAGTAGTTACTTTATGAAAATAGTTAATAAACAAAACATTAAAGGCTTTACCTTACTTGAGATTTTGGTTGTTATGGTCATCTTGGGTGTGCTAGTAACCATTGGTCTGAGGACTTTTTCCACCAGTCAGATGAGGGCCAGAGATGCTAAGCGCAAAAGTGATGTTGGGCAAATAGCCAGGGCTTTGGAATTATTTTATGCTGATCATGGGTATTATCCGGTACATAACAGCGATGGCGAAATTGCAGCTTATGATGACGACGATGACTTTGTTTCTTTTGATTGGGGTGAGGTTTTTAATGATCCCGCTCAAGTATCCACGATTTATATGGGGAATTTGCCAAAGGACCCAAGCGGCTTAAGTTATGTTTATAAATCCTATATTAATGATGGTGGAAATTGGGTTGAGGCTAATATTGAAGAGCTTGATTTACACACACAGGTTAAAGCTTACCGCATTTTTGCTCGTTTGGAGAATCCTCAAGATAGCGACGTCACTCACGAAGGTGTTGTAGAGGGAGTAATATGTGGCTCTTTAGATTGTAATTATTTTATCAGCAGCACTAATCTGCCCTCAGCTGATTTTTCTTCTGAGGATGTTGGTCCATCTGACCCAATAACTGGTGATTGCACTGTGGGGGATTGTGGGCCACAGCCTGAGGGTGATTGTATTGGCACTTATAATTGGAGGTGTGTATCTTCTGGTGATGGCTGTCAATGGGAGTGCGTTGATACAAGTGTGGTTTATGAGTAATTGACTTAATTTATTAAATTTTTTGTTTAATATAAATAATTATTTACTATTTATGCTAAAAATGAGACAAAATCAACAATACCTTAAATCTAAAAATTTAGGCTTTACCTTAATTGAACTGCTAGTAGTGATTTTTATTATTGGTGTGCTAGTGTCTCTAATCTTGGCTAATATTTTGGGCGCTCGTCAAAGAGCGGAAGATGTTCAGCGAAAAAATGATCTGCAGCAGCTGCAAAAAGCCTTGAGGCTTTATTACAATGACTATCAGAGATATCCAGAAAGTGACGGCGACGCTGGTTTAACAAGTGATGTTTTGGAAAATTCTAGGTTTGTGGTGGAAGACACTGTTTATATGGGGCAAGTCCCTGATGAATTTGAGTACTATGTTGATGAAGATGGTGAAGCATTTAGATTGTTTGTAGCGTTAGATAACTTATCTGATAAAGATATTGAGAAAAGTCAAAACCGATGCCCTGAAGTTGTGGGGCTGGGAGTTGAAAATTTTTATGATGAAGACTCTCCTTATTATGTAGTTTGTGAGTATTGATTTTTGGGTTTTTAACTTATGCCTGGCAAAAATCATGTTTATTTTGATTAAATACCCCGCCAGCTTGCTGCGGGGAACAAATCAGAATGGGGGTTCTAGGGGGATTCCCCCTAGTGGAGCTTTAAGGG
>CAYVBW010000002.1:0-3293 GCA_964449995.1 uncultured Pseudomonadales bacterium
GTCCGGAATTTAAACATAAAAAAATTCAAGGTGGAGTGCTCGTTACAATTGGTGTTGCAGGTATGATCTTATCCCACTTACTTTCTGTCATTGTTTTTTTTCTACCCTTAGGGGGATATTCTGCTTATCTACTCTTTAGAAAATTTTCATGGAAAAAAATGGGCAGTTTAGTATTCTGGACTATATGTGGCGTTGGAGTCTCGTCATTTTATTTTCTGCCATTTTTATTTGAAAAATCCTGGGTAAAAATAGGACATTCTATTTTAATTAACCATCGTGATCACTGGCCCACTATACAGCAATTATTATATTCACCGTGGGGCTTTGGGTACTCAGTAGCTGGCGCAAGTGATGGAATGTCTTTCCAAATAGGCGTGGCATTACTGCTTTCTTGGTTAATATCTGTCATTATTTTATTTGTTCATAAATTCCAACATACCAAGGCCTTAATTTTTTCTGTCATTACTGTAATTTTGTTTTTTTTAATGACCAAACATTCTTCAGTAGTTTGGGAAATAGTCACCCCTCTTAAGTATCTTCAGTATCCCTGGAGAATATTAGCAGCCACAAGCGTAGTTGGCTCTTATCTTTCGGGTTGGATTATCAGCCAGCTTACGGGTAAAAAAAGAGCATTGGTAGGATTAAGCCTACTGATCATTGCTGCAATAAATATTAGAAATTATAGATATCCTTGGCCTTTAGATTGGAAAAGTGATCAAGACTTTCTTAAGAATACACAAAGCTATTATGGCTCTACCGACATCTCCTGGGAACTCATGCCTGCTGGGACAAACTTTAAACCTAATCAATTTGGAAACATCATATCGGAGCAAGAATCTGGTACTGTCATTACAAAGCTCCAACAGCCAACAAGTGGCAGTAGCCGATTGCAGTTTTTGGCAGAATCCAAGGAGCCATCAACGTTAATTCTCCCTATTTGGAACTATCCAGCTTGGGATGTAAAAATTAATGGTAGCTTAGTTGAAAAACAAACTACCAATAAAGGGACTATTGAAATTAAAATTCCTTCAGGGAAATCTTCTGTTGCAGTAGTCCTCACTCGAACCAAGATTCAAAAATTAGCCGACACAATGTCTCTTATAAATATAATCTTTCTGATATCAATAATTTTATATAGTGCTAAAAAAACTGTTAAAAACGGGAGCTAAAAATTTTTACTAAACTTTATAGTTGAACCCCACCTTACCCTCACATACTAATTGCAAAACTTACTTAAGCTAGCTTAAGCTTAATACATAATCAGCAAAGCCCTCAGAAATGCTCTTAATTTGCTCTTGAGAAAATTGAAAACTAGATTCTGAAAAAATTCTTCTGGTTAACTGTGTAATAAATTCTCTCGTAAGTAAATTATTTTCCCTTAAATTATCGATAAGCGGCATTATCTCGTTTTTAATGGATATGGTTAAAGAAACATCGTCATCATATTCCTGCCCTAAGGTTTTATAGACAATCTCTTCAGAGTATCTCCTTATTAAATTCCTCAGCTCATTAACTGAAGCAGGTTCTTGATCAGTTTTCTCTTCAGTAACTTTTTTTTCTCTACCCTGAGATGAAACTAAAACTGTTAATTTATCTCCTGGTGAAAGGTTGATTATTTGTTCTGGTTTTCTCGTCATATTAACTCAAATTATATCATAAAACATATTTTACATTAGTATTAGCTTTACTTAGGTTCTTGCTGCTCAAAAAAATTTCTTGTACCCTTTTTTGACTTCCCCTATCTTTGCTCTAGAAAACTTGTTATAATTCTATTTCAACTAATCATTTAAGACATCTTCTTGTAAAAAAACATCCCTATATTTAATGCTTTATTCTTTGATTTTTACGTATTATTAATTAGTCTAATATGAAAGGACACCATGGAAGACAACGATCAAAAACAAACCGGTACGGAAGATACTGATCAAAAACAAACCGGTACCGTCAAATGGTTCAATACTGCCAAAGGTTATGGTTTTATTGCTCCGGATGGAGGTGGCAATGATCTGTTTGCTCATGTCAATGAACTCAATTGTGACCCCAACGAATTGCGTGAAGGTACTAAAGTTGAATTTGTTGTTACCGAAGGCCGTCAAGGCCCTCAGGCTGTCAATGTTGCTTTAGTTCAAACTGAAGAAGCAATTGCATAAGCAGCAAACATCTTAATGTGAGATGCACTAAAAACTCGCTTGAATAAAGCGAGTTTTTTTGATTATAAAAATAAAGCTAACGTGTTTAAATAACTAATGGGCATTATTAATAAATCTTACCCATGTCAAAAAAAAATTGGCTTGTTTACATTGCTAAATGCAAAGATGGCACTTTTTATACTGGCTGCACTAATGATTTAGGTAAACGTCTTAAGAAGCACAACAACAATGTCGGAGCAAAATACACCAAAGGCAGAACTCCAATTAAGTTAATTTATACAGAGATGAATCTAAATAAATCTCAAGCATTGCAAAAAGAGCATGAAATAAAACAGCTATCACGTCAAGAAAAAATCAAGTTAATTAAAAATATGACCAAAAAGTCTTAAACAGCAAATATTATTCTAAACCTGAATTTACAAAGTCGTGAACTTCGCCCCATTGCTGAGTTCCTTCTTTAGGCATGACAATAAATTGGCCATTCGCAGATGTCCCCGTAGTTAGCACATTGTCAGTGCTTAAGACAACTTCTTTTATCTCAAACTTTAATCCATTTTTTAAAGTAGGAGCTAAATATTGCAATATTTCTAAATTAACATCAGTTGTCATGTTGTTTGAAATTTTTTTAAAAAAAGCAGGCAAATCAGCTAAAACATCCAACTCAAAAAGTCTATCACGCACACCTTTTAATAACGCCTGCTGCCTTTTGCTACGCGAAAAATCTCCACCTGCAGAACCATGCCTAGAACGCACATAAGCTAAAGCATCATAGCCCTCCATTTCGTTTGGGCCAACATCATAATGAATGTGATCATAGCGACACTCAAAATGCTTTTCTAACTCAAAGCCTGAATATTGAACTGTTAACTCTACAATTTCTTCCTGAGAGTACCCGCACGGATTTAATTCCTCCCCTCTTATTGGATACCATCTATCCTCTAATCTTTCGGGAACATCCACTACAATACCGCCCAAATTTTCACCAATAGCTCTTTTAAAACCAACAAAATCAGCTCCCACAAAATAATCAATCTGCAAGCCAGTAACAATTTCAGCCATGTGTTTGGCTACACTGCTCCCACTTAATACCAGTTTAGATCTATCCTCAGCTAAAGTTAGTGCCTGATTAATTTTTGCCTTATT
>CAYVBW010000002.1:3393-52317 GCA_964449995.1 uncultured Pseudomonadales bacterium
TATTAGAAACTATTCCCAGCAAAAATCTTTGTAGCTGAATTTTATTCATAAAAATTGCTTATTTTTCAAAATCAATGTGTTTTCTAGCAAACAAGCAATTGTCATAGGCCCAACACCACCCGGAACAGGAGTAATAAAACCAGCCACTTGCTTAACTGATTCAAACTCAATATCACCTACTACTTGCCCATTTAACCGATTAATCCCCACATCAATTACGATTGACCTTGGCTTGACCATCTCTTGAGTAATTAAGTTCAAGTGACCAACAGCAACCACCAAAATATCTGCTTGTTGACAAGCTTTAGCCAAATCTTGGGTACGACTATGGGCCATGGTGACGGTGGCATCTTCTGCCAGCAACATCAAAGAAATCGGTTTGCCCACCAGCTGACTGCGACCAATAACCACTGCTTTTTTACCTGCAATAGTAACATTAGTACTTTTGATTAGTTTTAAAATCCCTTTGGGAGTACAAGGAGTCAAAAGCTGATCCAGTGCCGGTAATTCTTTTAGTGCCATCATCTGCCCCATATTTAAAGGATGCAGGCAATCAACATCTTTGCTAGGGTCAATTGCTTGAATGATTTGATCTTGACTGAGGTGCTTAGGAAGGGGCATCTGCACTAAAATGCCATGAATTTTTGGGTCATGATTAAGTTTCTTGATTTCCTTAATCAGCATTTCCTGAGAAGTATCTTTAGATAAAACTATTTTTTTGGAATAAAAACCTACTGCCTGACAAGCTTCTTCCTTATTCTCCACATAAATTTTAGAGGCAGGATCAGAGCCAACTAATATAACCGCTAATCCTGGTCTTTGCTCCATTTGCTGTACCTGCAAAATAATTTTGTTTTTTAACTCTTGCGCTATCTTTTTACCGTTAATAAGAGTGGCCATGATTAGGTTTTGATTTAATTTTTAAAACAGCCCAACTGCTTGGCCTTGTTTGTTAATGTCTATTTGCTCTGCTGCTGGTGTTTTGGGCAAACCAGGCATTCTTAATATGTTGCCAGCAATAATTACAAAAAAATTTGCCCCCTGATTTAATTTAACTTCTTTAACTGTTATTTTAAAACCCTTGGGTCTACCCAACAACTTAGGGTTATCAGACAGTGAAGCCTGAGTCTTTGCAACACAAACCGGTAAATTTTTAACGCCCCAATTTTTATAGCGTTTAATATTTCTTTTGGCTTGAGGCGACCAGTTTACACCATCAGCTCCATAAATTTCTCTTGCTAACAACTCCACAGCTTTTTTAATACCCATCTTGGGATTATATAAATAATCAAAACTATTGGGCTGCTTTGCTAATCTCAAAACCTCATGTGCTAACTCTCTTCCTCCTTGTGAACCCCTGGCCCAAACATCAGAAACAACCAACTTTACTTGCCTTTGTGCGCAGTAATCAGACACCACCTGTCGCTCTTCAGCTGTATCTGAAGAAAATTGATTCAATGCCACAACCACAGGTAAACCAAATTTTTTTAAATTATCGATGTGTTTGCCCAAATTTTCTATTCCAGAAGTTAGATAGCCTCCTCCATGATGCTTAAGAGCTCTAATTGTAGCCACCAACACTATCGCATTTGGTTTTAAATCACCCAACCTACATTTAATATCAAAAAACTTTTCAGCTCCTAAATCAGAACCAAAGCCTGCCTCTGTCACGACGATATCCGATAATTTTAAAGCTAGTTTAGTGGCCATTAGAGAATTACAGCCATGGGCAATATTAGCAAAAGGACCACCATGGATTAAGGCCGGCGAGCCTTCTAAAGTTTGCACCAAATTTGGTTTGAGAGCATCCTTTAAAAGGACAGTCATTGAACCAGCCGCTTTTAGATCTTTAGCTGTTATAGGTTTTTTGTCATAAGTTTCAGCTACAATAATTTCTTCTAAACGATTTTTAAGTTCTTCCAAAGAGCTACTTAAACAAACAATAGCCATAATTTCAGAAGCGACACTAATAATAAAACTGTCCTCTCTTACCAGCCCGTTGCCAGCTCCCAAACCAACAACTATTTCACGCAAACTTCGGTCAGAGATATCTAAACAGCGTGGCCAATTAATTTTTTTTGGATTTATACCCAATTTATTACCAGCATAAATATGGTTATCTATCATTGCTGCTAGTAAATTATTTGCAGCACCAACAGCATGGATATCACCTGTAAAATGAAGGTTTATTTCCTCCATAGGTAAAACTTGAGAATAACCTCCTCCAGCAGCTCCGCCCTTAATGCCAAAACATGGACCAAGAGAGGGTTCGCGCAAACAAATCATTGATTTTTTACCCAAGCTCCACAGGGCTTGTCCTAAGCCTACAGTGGTCGTGGTTTTGCCCTCACCTGCTGGTGTTGGGGTCATGGCAGTCACTAATACTAATTTACCGTCTGGTTTTTTATCCAAATCCGTCCAAATATTTTGAGATATTTTAGCCTTATACCGACCATATAGCTCCAAATGACTCTGATCTATACCAATCTGTGTAGCGATTTCTTTAATTGGCTTAAGATTGGCTTCTTGAGCAATCTGAATATCAGTTTTCATAGAAATTTTTTCTTGCTTTTATTGTAAAAATTTATCAAAGATTAATTTTGAACCGGAATTGGAAATTTTTTACACAATCCTTTAATTTCTTTAGCCACTTTTTTGACTACTGACGACTGACTTATAATTTCTTCGCGAATAGGTGCTTTTTTCTCATCTGCTAAAGTAAATTGCCGCTCCTGCTTAATTCTGGCAACATCATTGATAACATCATTAATGTACCATGCAATCAATTCCATTTCCTCAGTTCCCATACCCCTAGTAGTAACTCCAGGCGTACCCATTCTTATCCCAGAGGGATAAAATGGTGAATTTGAATCATTTGGTACAGAGTTACGATTCAACACGATATTAGCCGCTTCTAAAGCCTCTGCAGCCGTATTGCCCAATATTTTTTTATTTGTTAAATCAATCAAAATCAAATGAGTATCACTACCTCCAGCTATTAATTGGAAATCATATTCCAGTAAGGATCGAGCTAAAACTTGACTGTTCCTTATAACCTGAACAGCATATTTTTGAAAATGGAGGGTTTGAGCTTCTTTTAGAGCAACAGCTATACCTGCTATTGCATTAATGTGCGGGCCACCCTGCAGGCGCGGAAAAACTGCCTGATCAACCTTTTTTGCTAACTCAGGATTTTTTCGCAAACCCTTATCAGTTACCATAATCAAAGCTCCCCTAGGACCTCTCAGGGTTTTATGAGTAGTTGTGGTAATAAGATGCGCATAAGGTGTCGGGCTAGGATAAACACCACCTGCAACCAAGCCAGCCAAATGTGAAATATCAGCCAACAAATAAGCTCCTACTTTATCTGCAATTTTAGCAAACCTAGCCCAATCAAGCTGAAGTGGATAGGCTGTGATACCTGCCACAATTAATTTTGGCCTTTCTTTTAAAGCGATTTTTTCAATTTCTTCATAATCCATCTGTCCATTGCTACCAAGCTTATAGGTCACACTTCTAAAGAAAATCGCTGACGCAGAAACTTTTGAACCATGGGTTAGGTGGCCCCCATGGGCTAAATCCAATCCCATCAGCTTGTCTCCAGGATTAAGAACCGCAACATAAGCTGCTAAATTAGCTGGTGAACCAGAAAGCGCCTGAACATTAGCATGGGGCACCTTAAAAACTTTCTTAGCTCTGTCAATAGCTA
Organism: uncultured Pseudomonadales bacterium; assembly: GCA_964449995.1. Taxonomy (GTDB): domain Bacteria; phylum Patescibacteriota; class Microgenomatia; order UBA1400; family PJMF01; genus CAYVBW01. Next base: position 7,103 of record CAYVBW010000002.1, read on the forward strand.
ATAGTTCTACCTCATCAATAAATTCTTGTCCCTGATAATAGCGCTTGCCAGGATAACCTTCTGCATATTTATTGCCCAAACAAGAACCAACAGCCTCTAAAACTGCTTGCGATGCCATGTTTTCTGAAGGAATCATCATTAAGGTTTCTTTTTGACGCTGTTCTTCTGATTTAATTAAAGAAAAAATTTGAGAATCTGTTTTTTTTAAATATTTCATTAAGGCTAACCTATCTTTATAAATAATTAATATTTAAATTATTACGAACTGAATTATAACTCAATAGAGTAGACAATTCAGCAGTGGCCAGATAAAAATACTCTATTTACTGTCAAAAAGTTATAATATGAATTATGTCTAATCAACAGCATGAACTGACTGGCAGCAAGCAAAATTTAAGAAAAAAATTTAGTACTCAACTTAATAACTTAACCAGTGATCAAATCGAGCAATATTCACAACAAGTTATTTTTAATTTAAAAAAATTACCTCAATTTCAACAAGCTGAAAGTTTTTTCATATATATATCTCATGGCAATGAGGTTAAAACCCATAATTTAATCACCAAACTGTTGGCAAATAAAAAAATAGTTACTGTTCCAAAAATTATAAACAAGAATCAGATGATCCCAGTAAAAATTAATCATTTTAACTCCTTTAAGAGGGGTGGATTTGGAATTTTGGAGCCTATCGCTTCTCAAGCCTATGTTAAAAAAGTTGATATTTGCATTACTCCTGGACTTGCTTTTAGTAGAAAATTAGAGCGGCTGGGAAGAGGTGGTGGCTTTTATGATCAATATTTAAACAATAATCCTAGCACTTTATCAATTGCTCTAGCTTATGATTTTCAGGTAGTTGAAGAACTGCCCACAAATTCTCAAGATCATAAAATTAAATTGATTGTTGCGCAGTCGGGGGTCATCTCAAAATAGTCTAATCTAGATAGTCCCTTTTACTTTCTTCTAATAAAGGAGTAAAATTGAATGTTCGCTGAGGAAAATTAATGTCTGCAGTCAGACTAATTCCATTAAGTCCCTAGCCAAATAAAATGAATCAAAAGAATATTCGAAATATTGCTATTATTGCCCATGTTGACCACGGTAAAACCACCTTGGTTGATGCTATGCTTAAGCAAACCCAAACTTTTGATGCTCACCAAAAAGAGATGAGTCAATCTACTATCTTGGATAGCAATGAGCTTGAAAGAGAAAAAGGGGTAACAATTCTTGCTAAAAACACTGCTGTTAATTGGAATGGATATAAAATTAACATTCTTGATACTCCCGGACATGCAGATTTTTCAGGTGAGGTTGAACGCGTTTTGAATATGGCTGATGGCTGCATCTTGCTGATTGATGCTGCAGAAGGAGTCTTGTCTCAAACTAAATTTGTTCTTAGCTTAGCTTTAAAACTTAAACTAACCCCCATTGTTATTATTAATAAGGTTGACCGTAAAGATCAAAGAGTAAAAGAGGTGGAACAAGAAGTAATGGATTTATTTTTAGATCTGGCAGATGATGAAAATCAGCTTGATTTCCCAATTCTTTATGCCAAAGGCATTATTGGTATAGTTGGATTTGAAATTAATCTTGAAAGTGATCAGTCTTATTACATTAAGGATAGCGATAACCTTCAATCTTTTTTTAAAACTTTAATTGAAACAATTCCTGCTCCTAAGGGTAATCCTGACGCACCTTTGCAAATTCAAGTTAATTCTTTGGATTGGGATAATCATTTAGGAAAAATTGTAATTGGTAAGATTTTCAATGGATCAATTAAGGCAGGAGAAAAGATTTGTCTAATTAAAGCTTCTGGCGAAAAAGTGATGGCTAATGTTGATTATCTATTTATACATGAAGGCTTGAATAGAAAATCAGTTAATAAAGCAGCAGCTGGAGAGATAATTGCTTTAGCTGGATTGCCTGATCCTCAAATTGGAGAAACAATTACCAACCCAGAACATCCAGAAGCACTACCTCAGCTGGAAATCAGCGAGCCAACAGTTAAAATTCAACTATCGGTAAATACTTCACCTTTTGCCGGACAAGAAGCCCAATTTTCTACCTCCAGACAGCTTAAAGACAGGTTAAAAAAAGAGCTTGAAACTAATGTTGGTCTCAAAGTAATTCCCAATCAAGAAAATGATGGCGTGACTTTAATTGGACGAGGTGAACTTCATTTGGCTATCTTAATTGAAACGATGAGAAGAGAAAGTTATGAATTTTCATTATCTCGTACTGAGGCAGTACTAAAAGAAGATAATGGACAGATTCTTGAACCTTGGGAATACGTCATTATAGAGGTCCCTAAAAAGATGACTGGAGATGTAACTGCTGCTATGTCAAAAAGGAGGGCTGTCTTAATAAATATAAAGCAAGTTAAGCATGGTAGTCGGTTTGAATATGAAATTGCCACTGCTAACTTAATTGGATATCGGCAGGAACTTTTGACTACCAGTTCAGGCGAAGGAGTTATCCATAGTACGTTTTTAGAATTTAGATCCCAAGGTCCTCAAGCGGAATGGCATCGAGGAGGGGCTATTATTGCACAGCAATTAGGTCAAACCACAGCCTATGCTCTGAATAAGACACAGCAAAGAGGTAAAATGATTGTTGATCCTGGAGAGCAAGTTTATGCCGGGCAAGTGGTTGGTTTTAATAAGCGAAGCGAAGATATGGTTATGAACGTAGCTAAGGGCAAAAAACTAACAAACATGAGAGCTGCCAGTGCAGACACCATGGTTGTTTTAGCGCCTGCTTGGAAACCATCCCTAGAACAATTTTTAACATTAATCGCAGCTGACGAAATGCTGGAAGTCACGCCCAAATCATTAAGATTAAGGAAAAAGAATATTGCCAGCTCCTTGAAAAATTATTAAACTAAATTTTAAACTTTAAGTATACTCCTGAATTACGTTGCTTAAATCAATCTCATGCTGCCACTGATTTATTAAGGTTTTTTCTTTTAGCTGAACCAATTGTTCGTGGTAGGCTGGAATATCTTCATTTTGAAAATAAACCCCAGTAGCAATTTTTTCCCTTTCAGAGCTGCTTAATTCATATGCCTTCTGCCAATCTTTTGGGTCATGATCCTTTAATTCTATAATGTTTTGTTTGTACCAATCAAAATCATGATCCTTGTTAAAAGTAATGCAGGGCTGAATAATATCTATTAAAGAAAATCCACGATGCATAATCCCTGCCTTAATAATTTCCTTGAGTTGCTGATAATTTCCTGAGTATCCCTGAGCCACAAACGTCGTCTGCAAAGAAAGAGCTAATTGTAAAGGATTGAGGGGAGTTTCAATTGAACCTTCTGGGGTTGTTTTAGTAACAGTGTTTTGTGGAGAGGTAGGGGAAGCTTGCCCAGTGGTTAAACTATAACGCCAGTTATTGTGTACTAAAGTGGTGATATCGTGGTTTCCCCTGGCGGCAAACATTAAATGATTGGCGCCTTCCCCATATAAATCACCATCTCCTCCAACCACAATTACCTTCAAATCATGATTGGCTAACTTTGCACCAATGGCATTGGGTAATTCCCGACCATGCAAAGAATGAATTCCATAAGTTCTATTAAAATCAGCTTCATTTGGCCCACACCCCACTCCATAAATAATTAATACTTCTTCATGGTTGAGCTCTAATTCTTCCAGTGCTGAATGAAAAGCTCTTAAAATCCCAAAATTTCCACAGCCTGGACACCAAGTAGGGGTAATTGAAGATTTAATAGTTTTTTTTGTTATTTTCATAAATTATTTACCGGTAAAAGAAAGTCTTCCCATTAAATTTTTCTTTTCACTATTAGCTGAATTTTTCTCTAAATTAGTTAGGGATTCCACTAAATCCTCTGCATAAAAAGGACGGCCATCAAAGCGTCTAATGCGATCATCCATTCCTATCCCTGTTTGCTGTTTTATCCAAGCTTCTCCTTGACCATCAACGTTACCCTCGACCATGATTAATTTTTGAGAGGTTGAAGTCAGTTGCTTAAAACTTTCAACTGGAAATGGATGCATACAGGCAAGATGAATCGCGTTCACCTTTTTATCTAAGGCTTTAACTGTTTCTCTTAAAACATTTATAGTTGAACCCCATCCGACCAATGTTATCTCTGCCTGATCTGAGCCTATTAGTTTCGGTTGAGGCAATTCTTGTAAAATTAGGCTCATTTTTCTGGCTCTCTTATTTACAGATTTTTCAATAGTTTGAGCGTCTTCAGTTGCAAATCCCCATTGATCGTGCTCATAAGAATTTGTTAATTGCAAACCAAACTCTTGCCCTGGGATACTGCGTTTGGAGATTCCCGATTCTGTATCTAAATAACGCAAATAGCTTTCATCGGCGGATAATTCTGATTTATCAACCATGCTCTGACGTTCGTTAATAAAGACCATATCAGGAGCAGGCATAGTTTGATGAGACTCTAAAATATATTTATCAGACAAAATAACAATTGGCAGTTGGTATTTTTCAGCTAAATACATAGCTTTTTGTGCTAATTGAAAATGCTCTTCAACCGTACCAGGTGTTAAAACCACTTTGGGGAATATGCCATGTCCTGCTGTTAAAACGAAAGATAAGTCGCTTTGAGCAGTCCAGGTTGGTGCGCCCGTAGCTGGACCAGTCCTTTGTCCTTCTAAAATAACCAGTGGTATTTCAGCCCCTCCAGCAAAAGCTAAAGCCTCAACCATCAAAGCAAAACCTCCACCTGAACTTCCTGTCATAGCTCTTGCTCCTGCTACAGAAGCACCGATAGCTTCGTGAATAGCACCAATTTCATCTTCAACTTGCTTAACTACAATCGGCAGCTTGTGTTTGTGTTCATTTAAAAAATGGAGTAATCCAGTAGAGGGAGTCATAGGATAGGCACTATAAAACTGCAGCCCCCCTGATAAAGCCCCCAAACCAAGGGCTTCGTTGCCATTTAACAAAATGTTTTTATCCTCCTGAGGAGTAATGCTAAATTTACTATCAATAACTTTACTTGCTTCTAAATAACCCCTGTCAAAGGCAGCTAAATTTTTATCAATAATTTCTTGAGAATCAAAGGCGTCACCAATCACTTGTTTACAAATATCAGGATCAAGCCCTATTGCTAGGGCTGAAACTCCTAAAGAAACAGTGTTGGCTGCCAGTGTAGTACCTGTAATTTCTTTGGCCCAGGAAGCCAAGGGCATTTGTTGAATCCTGCCCTGATATATATTTTTAATTTCCTCACTTAACTCTTCAAAATCAGAATTATAAATTATGATTGTGTCATCAGTAATTTCCTGTTTGTGGACTGCAAAACTTTCTTGAGTGTAAATGACGATCACATCTAATTTTTTACGCTGGCAAGAAGCACAGGTAAAATCTGCACAGACTTGGCCAGTTTGGTGACCGCCTTTAATTAAAGAAGGATATTCCAGATAATTAAAGGCCTGCATGCCATGGCGTTTTGCCATTTTAGCCATCAACATAGAAGCTAACATCACACCATGTCCGGCTTGACCAGTGATTTTCCAATTGAATGAAGGTTTATCCTGACTCATAATCAACTTTTTAAAAAGGTTTTTAGTTCTAGCTACGAAAAATTTATATAAAATTAATGTGTGATAGACATTCCTACTTTAACGAAACGAACTGCTTGAGTCAAACCGACTTAAAGTGAATATGTAATTAATATTTGACAGTTAAACTTCAATTTTCTTGACTATATTTAAATTTGAAATTTTAAACTAGTAAAATGACCGGCTCTTATCTTTCTAACTCAATACAAAAAAACCAAAATCAATCAGATGAAGAAAAATTGATCCAAAATCATATTCTGAGATTGAGAGACACACTTGATAAAAAATTAACCATTGACTCTTTTACTACACTTTCTGATGAAGGAGAGGCTTTAGTTTTACCAATTAGTTATGCAGGTAATAGCTTCGTTAGAATTGCCAAAAATCAATTAATAGCTGTTATAATTGGAGGTCTGCTGCTACTATCTGCAAGCAAATTACTATATGAAAAGTAGTACCCTTAAATATTCCAAAGCTTTTTTGCCTGCTATAGTGTGGGCTTTAATAATTTATTTTCTATCTTCTCAACAAGTTTTGCCAGCACTATCTCTATCAGTGATTGATTTCGTTTTAAAAAAAACTGCCCATATTTTTGTCTATGCAATATTGTATATTTTAATTATTAAAGGTTTTACCAAACTTAATTATCCTTTTGAAAAAATTTGGTTTAATGCCTTGCTAATCTGCTTGCTTTATGCTATTTTTGACGAAATTCACCAATCAACAGTTATTGGAAGAACTGCTACGGTAACTGATGTAGGTTTTGACTTTTTAGGAGCAAGTGTAGTGGCATTACATAAATTTGGCTATCTTTAGATAACACCTTAAACAATTTTTAAACAAAAGGTGGTTAAATTATTTAAATTCAAAAAAACTTTAAAAAAATACCACTTGACTTGATACATCAAACTAATACACTTAATATCAGACTTAATATAAATCTAGAAAGGAAAATATGACAAAATCTGAACTCATCGACATAATAGCAAAAAAAGCCCACTTACCTAAAAAGGCAGCAAAGGAAGCTGTGGATGTTGTATTTGATGAAATATCTCGTTCTCTAGAAAAAGGAGACAAGGTGGTAATCTCTAGTTTTGGAACTTTTTACGTAAATAAGGTTGATGACAAACTAGTAGTGCCATTTGGAGAAGAGTCTGAGAAGCAAGTTGTTAAATCACATCGAGTAGTTAACTTCCGTGTTGGTAAACCTCTGAGGAAAAAAGTTTGGTAAACTTAAGTTTATTTTGATTAACTCGAGTCTAAAAAATTCTAGAAGTTGTGACTTATCTCTTTGGCGACTGTCTTTTGCGACGGGCTTTTCCGCCTCTACCTGGTTTGCGTGTTTCTTTCATTCGGGGATCTCTTGTTAACAAGCCTTCTTCCTTAAAGAAAGGTCTCAACTTAGGATCATATTTTTCCAAAGCTCTTGTTAACCCATGAACAATTGCATCTAATTGGGCTGACTTTCCAGATCCGCTAACCTTAACAGTGGCAGAAAAATCACCTTCTGTTTTTGATAAAACAAAAGGCTTATTGTACTTAACTATTGCTAAAGGGATATCTGCAAAATAATCCTTAACTAATTGGTCATTTACAATAAAATCTCCTTTTTCAGGATATATTCTCACTCTGGCAATGGCAGATTTACGACGACCAATACCCTCTGTATATTCTCCCTGAGGATAGTTTAAGTTGGCGTCCTTTTTAAAAGAATGAGTGTTTGCTTCAGTTTGTCCTGTTTTCTTAGCTGCCTTCACTACTTGAGTAATCTGTTGGTTATGTTTCATAAAATTATTTCTCTAATTTATCTTGATATGGATGGTTGGTTCCTGAATAAACCTTTAACCTAGCTAGTCTTGATTTTCTAAATTTATTTTTAGGCAACATATTTTTCACAGCCCTTTGCATGACTCTTTGTGGATTTTGGCTTACCATATCTTTAAAGACCATTTGTTTAAGCCCACCAGGAAAACCAGTGTGCCAATAATAAGTTTTTTTATTAGCCTTATCCCTAGTCACAGCTACCTTTGAAGCATTAACAATTACTACATAATCACCACCATCTACATGAGGAGTATATGTTGGTTTGTTTTTACCGATTAAAAGCTGGGCAATTTCTGTAGTCACCCTACCTAACACTTTCCCCTCCACATCAACTAGGTGCCATTCTCTGCTGATATCTTCTTTGCGTTGCATAAAAGTTTGTTTTTTTTGCATAACTGAATTACTTTTTTTCTTGTTTGCTTTCTACTTGAAAACTGCCTAATTTTGCAGGCTTTTTAACCAACTCTAAACGATACATCATAACATTATCGCCACGTCTTCTCCCCACTTGACTAATGGTGGTAAAACCTGACTTTCTATCATTAAGCACCGGAGCAATTTTATCAACTAAAGCATTTACCACATCTGTTTTGCCAAAAATTTTATGCAGCTCTCTCTTAGAATGAACTGTATTTTCTTGAGCTTTATTAATTGATTTATCAGCCCAACGCTTAACTTCTTTGGCCTTAGCCCTAGTGGTAGTTATCTGCCCATCTAGAAACAAGCCTCTTAACAAATTTCTAATCAAAGCTTGACGATGGCTTGATAAGCGTCCTAATTTTTTTTTCTTTATTCGATGCCTCATGATAATTCCCCACCATTCTAATTACTCTTATTAAATGAAACCTCTTTTCTCTCTAGAGCTTTTGCTATAACCTTCACGCTCTTTTCACCAATATTTTTTACTTTAGCTACACTTTCTTCTTCAGCCTCAACTAAATCTCTAACGGTTTGATAACCTCCGCGACGCAAAGCATTAGCGATTCTTGTAGGTAAATCAAGTTCTTCTACAGTCAACCTTAATATTTCTGCTTCTTTGGGAGAAAGCTCTTCTTCTGGTTCTTCTTCTTTAACCAATACTGGATCAACAATTTGTTTGAATTGCCTAACTAAAATTTTAGCTGCTTGTTCTAGGGCTTCTTTAGCTGCTATAGTCCCATCTGTTTTTATATCAATTAAAAGCTGGTCAAAGTCAGTCCTACGACCAACTCGAGTAGCTTCAACCTTATAAGAAACGTTAAGAATTGGAGAAAAAATAGAGTCTACCAATAATTCTCCAATATCCTTATCAGAGTCTTGGTCTTGCACCTTGTAGCCAATACCTGATTCTATAGTTATTTCAGCAACTAATTTGGCATCTTTAGTTAAAGTAGCTAGATGTTGTTCTGGATTGATAATAGAAAATCCAGCTTCACATTTGATATCTTCTGCAGTAACTACCGCTGGCCCTTTTACTTCTAAACGAGCTATACCTTGTTCATTGTTATCAGCTTGAATTTTTACTTGTTTTAGATTTAATAAAAAATCTACCACATCTTCTTTCATGCCTTTAATGGTTGAAAACTGATGCTCAATGCCTTCAATTCTAATTGCAGTTATGGCTGCTCCTGGTAAAGAACTTAACAAAATTCTTCTCAGAGCATTCCCTAAAGTATGCCCATAGCCGTTCTCTAAAGGTTTAAGGGTTAATATTGAATGACTAGCAGACACTCGATCCTCTTGAATTTCAAAAGTAGGGTTCATGAATGATAGTTGTTTTAAATCTTGACTCATAATTTTTTCTCCTTGTTTCTCCTCCCTTGCCCAAGCAAGGAATCCGTATACTAGATAATTGATATAGTTTTTGGTTAATTAGTAATTTATTTTAATGTAATTATTAACGGCTATAATACTCGACAATTAGTTGCTCATCAATTTTGCCATCAATCTCTTCTCTCTCTGGAAAACGAGTGGCTTTTGCTATATTATGTTTTCTCTCAAGCCACTGGGGAACCTCATGGCCCTCATTGCTAAAAGCTGTTTCTATAGCAGGAATCTTAATCGACTCTTTTTTTAAAGTAATAACATCCTCTACGTTGACTGAGTATGAAGGAATATTCATTTTTTTGTTGTTTACCTGCACATGATTATGACTAACTAATTGCCTGGCAGCAGCTCTAGTTGGAGCCCAACCCAGCCGATAAACAACATTATCTAATCTTCTTTCCAAATAAACTAACAAGGCCAGTCCTGTTCCAAGAGGACTCTGTTCTGCTTTTGAAAAAATATTTTTTAACTGTTTCTCTAAAACTCCATAAATATATTTAGCCTTTTGCTTTTCCTGAAGTTGAACTCCATAATCAGAAAGTCTACGGGTTCTTTTATGTCCGTGTTGTCCTGGTCTAACATTTATTCTTTTAGCAGTTTTTAAAGCATTAGTTTTAAGACCCAAATCTTCACCGATTCGTCTTTGCAATCTTTGCTTTGGTCCCGTATATCTTGCCATAATCGTAATAATTTAATATATAAATAATTAATTTCTTTGTTTTCTTGGCCTGGTTCCATTGTGTGGATCTGGTGTCATGTCTGCAATAAGAGAAATCTCTATTCCCTGGGCCCTTAAAATTCTAAGAACCACAGATCGTCCCGGTCCTGGACCTTTGATAAAAACCTCAGCTTCTTTCATACCCAAATTAATAGCATCATTAATTGCGTTTTGTGCTGCAACATTAGCTGCATAAGAGGTAGATTTTCTTGATCCTTTAAAACCAGCATGACCTGTTGATGACCAAGAAACGACATCCCCCTTTAAATCAGTTACGCTAATTAGCGTATTATTAAAGGTAGCTGTAACATATATTCTAGCCTTTTGACTGATTTTTTTTGCTTGTTTTTTCTGTTTGTATTTTGCCATTTTTAAATAATTCTATTCTTATTTTTCTTTCTTATCCTCAGTGGTTGATTGTGCTTTATTAGACAGCTCCTTGGTAATAGCTCCAACTGTTTTGCGCTTTCCTTTACGCGTTCTAGCATTAACTCTTGTCCTTTGACCCCTGGTAGGTAAGCCAGCTATATGGCGTAAACCACGATAAGATTTTATTCTTTTTAACCGATTAATATTGTCATTGACTCTACGCCTTAAATCCCCTTCAACAGGATATTTTTCAAGCAATTTTTGTAGTTGGTTAATTTCTTGACCATCTAGATCTCTTGCCCTTTTATCTGGATTTATCTTAGTTTGCTGAATAATTTTTTCAGCACGTGATAACCCAATCCCATAAATATAGGTTAAGGCATATGTAACTTTTTTTTCTCCTGGTATATCTTTTCCCGCTATTCTTGGCATATTTTAAATTATCCTTGTCTTTGTTTATGTTTAGGGTTATCACAAATGACCCTAACTCTACCTGAACGTTTAATAATTCTACACTTAGGACATTTCTTTTTTACTGACGGACTTACTTTCATGACTGCTCCTTTAATTAAAATTCCATCTTAATGTTTTTATTGGTTGATCTATAAGTAATCTTACATTTACCTAAGTCGTACTTAGAAACATAAGCCTTAACTATGTCTCCGGGCATAACTCTAATTCTATATAACCTCATTTTCCCCGAAAGGGTTCCTAGCAGCTCTTTATCTTTCATTGCCTCAACCTCACTTTTGATAACCCTGATTCTAAACATCGTATTTGGTAAACATTTCTCAACCTCTCCATAAATCATAAAACGATCTGAGGGTCCAGTTTGTTTAGATGTTGAGTCATCTTGTCTTTTTTCTTTAGCTGATCTTTTATGTTGCTGTACTTTTCCCATATATTGCTCTTTACTTTATAAGTTTAATAATACTTTGCTTTTATTTATTCTTTTTAGCTGTACTTACTATTGAGAAATTGCAAAGAGCTAATTATATCAAAATAATACACTTTTTACAGGAGCAAAAGCCTGGGTGGTTATTATTTATCTAATCCTAATTTTTCAACAATTTCCTGAAACACCTCTTCAACTGGTTGCTCTCCATCTACTGTAATAAGTTGATTTTTTTTCTTATAAAAATCCAATACGTCTGTGGTAACTTCATGAAATATTTGTATCCTTTTGCGAATAGCTTTAAGTGTTTCGTCCTCCCGATTATCGGTTCTTCCTGAAATTCTCCACAATGCCTCTTTATCTGATACATCAATAAAAATAGCTTTTTCAGTGCCATCAGAGAAGGCTTGGGCTTGGTTTATAGTTCTTGGAAAACCATCAATTATAAATCCATTTTGATATTCTGGTTTTTGAAGATATTCAGTCACTATTTCGATTGTTTTTTCATCAGACACCAAAACCCCTGCATTAAGAGTTTCTTTTAGCCACCTACTCAGAGTGGTCTTACCTTTTGCCATCTGTCTAAAGATGTGCCCAGAGGAAAGATATGGAATTCCCATCTTTTCTGAAAGTAATTTACCTTGAGTTGATTTACCTGCACCCTGAATGCCGATGAGAACAATTTTCATGATTGACTTATTAGATTAATAATTTTTAGTTAATGATTTTTGACAAAAGTTTAATTTATCCTAAAATAAAGCTAAATTCAAGCCTTTTTAGGCCTAGAGCACTTCTTGGTTTAAATATTTCTCTAATTTAAGTATATTTTTCATAATCCTGGCCAACTAATTGACTCTCAACTTGTTTAGATGTTTCCAAAATAACCGAAACCACAATCAACACACTTGTTCCCCCTATAGCTAAGGCCTGAATGTTAGTTAAAGCCTGTGCCACAGATGGCAATAGGGCAATAAAACCCAAAAAGATAGCTCCGGCTAATGTAACTCTGGTTACTACATATTCAAGAAAAGATTTTGTTGCTTTACCAGGTCTAATGCCTGGTACATACGCTCCACTCTTTTTAAGTTCAGAAGATAAGTCTTCTGCATCAAAAAAAATCAGGGCAGAAAAATAGGTAAAAACAAAAACTAATAAAAAGTAAAAAATCATATAAAATACAGAGGCCTGATCAAACAAAACAGTAATTCTTTCCCCTAAATTAACGAAAGATTCATTATCAAGGGAGATTAACACCCTCCCCAAAAAAGCCGGAACAAGCATCAAAGATAAAGCAAAAATAATCGGCATGACACCGGCTACATTAACCCTAATCGGTAAATGAGTTTTTTGACCCCCAAGTAAGCGGCTTCCCCTCATGCGCCTAGCATATTGCACTACCACTTTTCGAACTGCTTCGTTCATAAACACCACCAACATAATGACCGCTACAAACAGTAGTAAAAAAATGGATAAAATTAAAAATTGCTGTGTGTAAATAATTACAGACATTTGCCCTGCAAAAACTGGCAACTGGCTAATAATTCCTGCAAGAAGAATCATTGAAACACCATTGCCAATTCCATACTCACTAATTAATTCGCCAATCCATAAAATAATCATAGCTCCAGCTACTAAGCTAAAAATAACCGCCGTTAGAGATAAAAAGTCGGTAGATGTTAATAAGTCTTGAGCTTTTAATAAAGCAATCACTGAGATACTCTGAACAATGGCTAGTGGTACCGCAATAAATCGAGTGTATTGATTTATTTTAGCTCGTCCTGACTCTCCCTCCTTTTGCATCTCTTTAATTGAGGGGATAACCATGCCTGCCAATTGCATAATAATTTGAGCCGTAATATAAGGATTTATGCCCACGGCTGCCACTGAAAATCTAATCAACATCCCACCTGAAAAAATATTAAGTAAGCTTAAAAACTCACTTCCTAAAAAAATCTCTTGAATTTGCTGAGTATCAACTATAGGTACTGGGATGTGAGCTAAAAGCCTAAAGATAAAAAAGCAAAAAATTGTAAAAAGGATTTTCTTTTTAACTTTAGTATTAGATAAAACCTTTTTAGTTGTAGCGATAATTTTTTTTAACACGGGCTAGGTTTTTTATTTTTCTATTGAGCCACCTTTGGCCTTAATTGTTTTTTGAGCGCCAGCTGAAACTTTTAAACCTTTAATGGTTACTTTTTTCTGAAGTTTGCCTTTTTTTATAACTTTAGCCTGCTTAAAGGAGTTATCAATAATTCTATTTGCCTTTAATGTTTTCAAAGAAATAACATCAAAATCAAAACGATTAATGTCATCAAAGGTAATTTCCGCAACCGGGCTAACTGACTTAAACCTACCTTTACCACGAAGCATTGGCAGTCTTTTTGTTAAGGGCAAACTACCTCCTTCAAACCACAAACCAATTCGATGAGCTGATCTAGATTTTTGCCCCTTTTGACCTCTGTTTGTAGTGTGTCCCCCTTTTCCGGAACCATAACCCCTGCCCAGCCTTTTTTTCTTTTTATTAGAAGTTTTTTTTAAATTATTTATTAAGCTCATATGCAATTGCTGACCCTATTTAACAAGTATTATTTGCTGCCTGTTTTTTGAGATGGTTTTTTCTTTTTAGCCTGAATTTTTTCAGTTTTTTTGGCTTGAGTAGTTTTTATTAAATTAGATTTTGCCTGCTTTCTATTGGTACTCTTTTCTTGAACCTTTTTAATTTTCTTTTTAGACTCTTTGGATACAGAAGCAGCTTTTTTATTGAATTTTGGACTAGCCGATTTCTCTGGTTTTGTCTCAATTTCCTCTTGTTTTAAACCGCTAAGCTCAATTCCTCTAACCTTAACAATCTTATTAATTTTCTTTAATGCCTCAAATGTTGCGTAAACGCTTGAAGCCTGATTGTCACTACCCAAAATCTTAGCTGATATATCATTAACCCCCGCAGCCTCCATAATAGCCCTTACAGGACCTCCAGCAATAACCCCTGAACCCTGTGCAGCTGGCTTGAGTAAAACATGTCCAGCTCCGTATCGAGCTTCAATCCTAAAAGGAATTGTTGTTCCATTGATTGGAACGTCAATCATTCCTTTTTTTGCCTGACGGACTCCTTTTTTAATAGCATCAACTACTCCTTTAGCCTTTCCTAAACCTAATCCTACTTTACCTTTTCTATCTCCTACAACCATAAGAGCTGAAAAGCTCATCTGATCTCCGCCTTTAGTTTTCTTTGAAACCCTGGATATTCGAATAACTTTTTCTTCAAATTCTTGTTGGTTTTCTCTATTGTTTTGGGCCATATTTATTGATGTTAATTTAAAATTCAATACCTTCTTTTCTTAAAGTTTCTGCCACCATCTTGACTCTGCCATGATACTTATAAGGACCGCGGTCAAAAACAATTTGTTTAATTTTTTTCTTTTTCATCTCTTTAGCTAATTCCTTAGCAACCTTAGCTGACTTTTCAGTCTTAGTGCCTTTAAATGTTTCCTCTTTTGCAGCATCGGTAGCTCCAAAAAGACTCTCACCTGTATCATCATTAATTAACTGCAAATAGATATAGCGATTTGATCTAAAAACAGATAGTCTAGGTCTTTGAGCCGTCCCATGCAATTTCTTGCGCACAGCCATCTTTCTTTTTTGTTGGTTAGTGATTTTTTGTACTTGATTCATATTTGCAATATAGCTGTGTAAAAATACCCTTACCAATTTTATTCAACAGCTACCTTTCCCGGCTTCAGTCTTACTATCTCATCCACATAGCGAATACCCTTACCTTTATAAGGCTCTGGGGGCTTGATAGCCCTAATATTAGCTGCTACTTGACCAACCAATTGCTTGTCAATTCCCGATACCTTAATAGTGTCATCTCCTTCTACATCCAAGCCTATCCCCTCAACAGCCTCAACCTCTACTGAATGAGAATAACCCACCGTCATCTCAAGGCCCTGTCCTTTTTTCTTTACCCGATAGCCTGTTCCTACTAGTTTTAAAATTTTTTTATAACCTTCTGTGACCCCTTGAATGTGATTATTGATAAGACTTCTAACTAAACCATGGTAGGCCTTTGTTTGCCTATCATCTTGTTCTCGATCAACCTGAACCTGACTATCTTCTACCTTTACTTTAATTTTTTCAAATAAAGGAGCTGTTAGCTCTCCTTGAGGACCTTTTATTAAAATTTGGTTATTTTTAACCTCAACTTTAACTTGATCTGGAATAGTGATTGGTTTTTTTCCTATTTTTGACATTGATTATTACCAAATCTGATAAATTAATTCTCCACCCACATTGAGCTTCCTAGCTTCCCTATCAGTCAAAATTCCTTTATTAGTCGAAACAATGGTTATTCCATAACTATTTAGCGCAGATGGTATTTCCTCAACTCCAGCATAAAGTCTTCTCCCTGGAGAAGAAATCCTTTTAAAGCCAGAGATGGCAGGAGAGTCATCAATATAACTAAGTTCAACAATTATTTCATTTTGAGGCTTTTTCTCGATAATCTCAAAATCTTTTATATATTTATTTTCTTTAAGTTTAAGTAAAATGGCTTCTTTCATTTTAGAATGAGGTACCACAACCTTTTCTTGCTTTGCCAAGAATGCATTCTTAATTCTAGTAAACATATCTCCAATAGGATCTGTAATTAGCATAATGTTTATTTACTAGCCTTTATAACTCCTGGTAATTCTCCTTTAGAGGCTAGTTCTCTAAAGGTCATCCGACTTAAACCAAAGTATCTCATGTATCCTCTGGCGCGACCTGTAATTTTACACCTAGTTACTCCTCTAGTCGAGATTCTATTCTTTTTTCTATCTCCCTGGCTTAAATATTTATCAAAATATTCTTTTCGTTTGTTTCTTAATCTTTTTGACTTAATTACTTTTGCAGTTTTTGCCATAATAAATTTATTCCTCCTTTGCAAAAGGGATACCTAATAATTCCAACAGTTTAAATGCATGTTCATTATTTTCAGTACTTGTAATAAATGTAACCTGCAAACTTCTGATACCCTCAATTTCATCATAATTAATTTCAGGAAAAACAATCTGCTCTTCCAATCCTAGGCTATAGTTCCCCCTACCATCAAAGGCTATCCTAGAAACTCCCCTGAAATCTTTGACTCTAGGCAAAACAATTGAAATTAATTTATCTAAAAATTCCCACATTCTTTCTCCCCTTAAAGTAACCTTTAAGCCCAAAGGGTCTCCTTTTTGAAGAGAAAACTCTGAAATTGCCTTACGTGCCCTAGTAATAACCGGTTTTTGACCAGTAATAATAGCTAATTGTTGGCTGATATTATCAATAGCTTTCATTCTTTCCCTAGTATCCACTGGATCAGATATGCCCATGTTTACAACAATCTTTTTGATCTTAGGCGCAGCCATCTGATTGGCAAGCTTTAACTCTGTTACAAGTTTTTTTTGTATTTCTTGCTGGTATTTTTGCTTTAAGCGATTCATTTGTAATCTATTAATAATTTCAATAACTTTTTAAGAAAAACCTTTTATTTGTCAATTTTTTTAGATGGTTTCTTTTTAGTTTCTTTTTTTGTTTTTGATTTTTGATAGTTAATTTTTGTACCGGTTTTTTTAAAAATTCTTTCCTTAGAACCATTAGGACCTATGCGATACCCAATACGATCAGGTTGTCCTTCTTCATTTAAAATTGCAATTTTTGCTGTATCTAAAGGTCTTTCTTGAACTGTTCTCTCACCAACTCGATTAATCATGGGCATTGGCTTAACATGCTTCACATATAAATTAAGATCCTTAACTAAAACTTTATTTTCCTTTGGAAAAACTTGAGTAATTTCTCCCTTTTTACCCTTATCCTTACCGATAGTTACAATAACCTGATCCTGTATTTTAAATTTCATAATACCTCCGGTGCCAAACTAGCAATTTTAGAATAACCTCTATCTTTAACCTCACGAGCAATCGGACCAAAGACCCTCGTGCCAACTGGCAGTAATCTTTCTCGTGATTCAATAATTACCGCTGCGTTGTCATCAAATCGAATATATTCACCATTTTCTCGGCGTTTTTCTTTCCTTGTCCGGACAATAACAGCTTGAACCTTTTCTCCCTTTTTAATATTAGCGTTTGGTTCTGCTTCTATTACTGATGCTGAGACCATATCGCCCACATATCCAAATCTTCTTTTAGAACCACCATAAACTAAAATTACTCTAATTTTTTTGGCTCCGGTGTTGTCAGCTACTTTTAAAACAGATCTTAATTGTATCATGATTGGTGTCTTTTAATGGCTAATCTTCAATCTTTTTAATAACTTTAAAATGTTTAGTTTTACTAATTGGCTTACATTCTTGAATCAAAACCTTATCTTTAATTTCGAGTTGAATCCCCTCTACATGACAAGCATATTTTTTTGTACGATTAACATACTTCTTATATAAAGGGTGCTTCCATAAACGAGCAACATTCACTATTGCTGTTTTATCTCCCGAAATTGAAGTGACTGTCCCTGTAAGTGTTTTCATATTTATTTAGAATTTTTCTTAGGTGTTTCTATTAATTGTTTTAGCTGCTTTTCTCTTATAATAGTTTTAATTCGAGCCACATCTTTTCTCAATCGATCAGGTTTACTCGTATCTTCTAATTTTTGAGCAGACCTCTCCAATCTAGACTTAACCAACTCTTTCTCTAATCCCTGAAGTCTTTCTTGCAATTGATCTACTGTCAATTGGTGTAGCTCTTTAATTTGATCAGTTTTCATATTATTAATCTTTGACTATAAATTTAGTTTTAACTGGTAATTTATGAGCTGCTTTATAAAAAGCTGAACGAGCTGTTGCCTCATCAACTCCTCCTAGCTCGAAAATTACCGTACCTGGCTTAACCTTAACCTCATAATGACTTATTGCTCCTTTTCCACCACCCATCTTTACCCCTACCGGCTTAAGTGTCATAGGCGTGTGAGGAAAAACTCTTACCCAATATTTTCCACTTCTTTGCGTTACAAAGGTTATTTTTTTTCGAGCAGCTTCTAAAGCTTGTGATTTAATTCTCCCTCTTTCCACTGCCTTAAGCCCATATTGGCCAAATTCAATACTAGTGCCCCTGCTTGCCTGACCTTTATGTCTGCCTCTAAATTCTTTCCTGTATTTTCTGCGCTTAGGTTGTAACATAGCTATAAAAAATTAAATAAAAATTAATTTTCCTCCTCATCTTCTAAAATATCTCCTTTATAAATCCAAACTTTTATACCAACGTACCCACTCCTGGTTTTAGCAGGAGATTCGTAATAATCAATGTCAGCCCTTAGTGTTTGAGAAGGAACACTGCCTAATGAATATTTCTCAGTGCGGCCAATCTCAGTTCCCCCAATTCTTCCTGAAAGTTGTATTTTAACACCTTTTGCTCCTGCAGACATAACTTTTTCCAAAGCTTGATTAACAGCTCTTCTATGAGGATATCTACCAATAAGTTGAAAGGCTAATCTTTCAGCGACTAATTTTGCACTTAATTCAGGTTGTTGTATTTCCTCAACGCGAAGATTAACCCTAATTTTTTTTCTAGAATCATCGTTATTTTGCTCTTCTTGTATTATCTCTTCGACTCCTTCTTTTATCTCTTGAAGATTTCCGCCACCTTTCCCAATAACTACCCCTGGCCGACTGACTCTTAAGGTAATCTTCATTGTTGTTAAAGATCTCTCAATTATCGCTTCATCTAAACCAGCGCTAGCTAATTTTTCATTCAAATATTTTCTTAACTTATAATCCTCTAAGACTTTGTCTGAATATTTATCTTTATTAGCAAACCACCTTGATTTCCAAGAGTAAATATTACCCATTCTGTATAGTGTTGGATTAACCTTTTGTCCCATATTTTTAATAATTTATTAATATTTTTAATAACTATTAGCGTGAAGAGCTAGCCTTTCTTCTGTGTAGTTTGGCTGTAGCGGGGTCGCGCACCACTTGAC
This sequence comes from uncultured Pseudomonadales bacterium, assembly GCA_964449995.1. Lineage (GTDB taxonomy): Bacteria > Patescibacteriota > Microgenomatia > UBA1400 > PJMF01 > CAYVBW01. Next base: position 26,214 of record CAYVBW010000002.1, read on the forward strand.
CTTTAATTTTACTTTCATCTTTAATCTTTTGTTTTTGGATATCTTTTTGTGACTTAACTCTAGATTGAATCTTTTTTACTTGTTTTTTGGTAGTCTTTTTGGTCTGAGTTGTTCTTATCTTATCAACTGGCTTAGTCTGTTGTTTTTTTGCTCCAGTTCTAACTTCAGCTATCTTATCTATTGCCTGTTTCGTCCTTAATATTACTTCCACATGACTTGTCCTTTTCAAAATTCTGTGAGCCCTTCCTCGAGAAACAGGTCTCATTCTTTTATAAGTAGGTCCTGTTTTTACTAAAATTTGGTCAATCTCTAAATCTTTTATATCAAGTTGATGATTATTAACAGCGTTGGCCACTGCTTGTCTTAAAACTTTCAAAATTACCAATGCCCCCTTGCGCTCCATTAGTGAGAGCTGGATAAATGCCTGATCTAAAGGTAAGTCCTTAACTTGATTAGCTATAAGCCTAACCTTTCTAGGAGACTGTCTTGAATTTTTTTGCTGTGCTCTAATTTTCATTTTATTTTCAATAAGTTAAATAGCTTCAAATTTTATGTCTTGGCAATAATTCTCTTGACCATTCTGCCATGACCTCTAAAAATTCTAGTAGGAGCAAATTCCCCTAAGCGATGACCAACCATACTTTCATTAATAAAAACCTCTTCAAAACCTTTTCCTTTGTGAACCAAGAAAGTATGACCCACAAATTCAGGTGCTATCATACAAGCCCGATTATATGTTTGAATTGGCTTCTTATCTCCTGTGTTTTTCTGCTCTTTGACCTTAGTTAATAAAACTGGGTCAATATATGGTCCTTTTTTGCTGCTTCTTGCCATGTTTTTTATTAATTAGTTAATTTTTTTTAATTCTTCTGTCTTTTACAATCCACTTGTCAGAGTGTTTACTGCGACGAGTCTTTTTACCAGGAGAAGCAATCTTGCCCCAAGGTGTTTTGGCATATTTTAAACCAACCCCACTGCGACCCTCACCACCTCCATGTGGATGAGACCCTGGGTGTTGAGCTGTACCACGAACGCTTGGCCTAATACCCATCAATCTCTTTCTGCCTGCTTTGCCAAGTTTTCTACTCTTCCAATCACTGTTTCCAACTCGGCCAATTGTAGCGAAGCACTTGAGATTAATCAATCGATGCTCTTTTGATGGCATTTGGACAACCGCATATTTATCTTCCTTTGATTGAATCACTGCAGCCAAACCTGCTCCTCTAACTAGCTGCCCACCTTTCCCAGGTCGAAGCTCAATATTGTGAATAGGCATTCCAATCGGAATCTGGGCTAGTGGTAGGGCATTTCCTGGTTTAACTTCTACATTTTTACCAGCAGCAATCTCATCACCAACCTTAATTTGTTCTGGAGCCAATATATATCGCTTTTCTCCATCTTTGTAAAAAATTAAAGCAATGTTAGCACTTCTCATTGGATCGTATTCCAATCGAGTCACTACTCCAGGTACTTCAAGTTTATCTCTGCGAAAATCTATCAGTCTTTGCTTTTTTTTCACCCCACCACCTCGATGTCGAACTGTAATTCTCCCCTGAGAAGAACGACCCTGACGCTTTTTGTGACCCTTGCGCAATAGGGATTTTTCAGGTTTCCCACTATGCAAATCACTGCGATCCACCTTAATCTGGTGTCTTGTTGCTGGTGATGTTGGCTTTTTCTTTTTAATCATTGGTTTTATTGTTCACTAACATCAAATAATTCTATCTTTTGACCCGACTTAACTTTAACTAAAGCTTTTTTATAAACCGGACTTAATTTTAAAAGTCTCTTTGATCCAGTTCTTCTTCTTTTACTAGGACTAATAACTGTATTAATTTTTTCAACCTCAACTTCAAATAATGTCTCGACCAAAGATTTGATTTGAGTCTTGCTAGCCAAGTAATCAACCTCAAAGGTATAAATGTTTTCTTGATTAGCTAAAGCTAATGATTTTTCTGTAATGATAGGTCTCTTAATCAATTTTTTCATATTTAAATTGTCAGTTTTTCTTGCAGAGTCTCCAAAGAATCAGTGGTTAAAATAATTTTATCTGCCTGTGCTATTAATAAAGCATTAACTAAATCAACAATAATCACCCTAACTTTAGGAATATTTTTTACTGCTCTATTAAGTTTTTCATTTTTTTTGTCAACTATGATCAGTAAATTATTTTTCGTTAAATTGAACTTTTCTCCTTCAAATTTAGCCACTATCTCATTTAAAAGCTCAAAAGCCTGCTTTGTTTTTCCTGAAAGGTCTTTAATTTCATCATTAATAACAATATTCTGAACTTGAGCTGACAAAGCTGCTATGGTAGCTTGTTTTCTTTGGCTTTTAGTAAGTTTCTTTTTCCAATTTTCTGCTCCTGTTGGCCCATGAGCTACTGCACCCCCTACAAATAAAGTGGCATCTCTTGCTCCATGCCTAGCATTCCCAGTCCCTTTTTGGCGATACCACTTGCGTGTTGTCCTTGACACGTCAGATCTAGTTTGAGTTTTACTAGTCCCTTGTCTTTTATTAGACATATATACTCTAACTGCCTGCGCCAAAAGCTGATCGTTGGTCTTGTTAAAGAGATTATCATCTGCTGTAACGCTACTATCACGACTGGTGGTTCTAATAACTTTAAGTTTCATTTATTATTTCTTATTTTTGTTCTTTCCAGTTTCTTTTTTTTTGACTTCCTCTTTCTCATTTTCAGGCTCTTTTTCTTGAGCTTGTTTTTCTTCACCTTCGATAGGCTCATCTTTAACAAGTGCTTGACTATTTTCATCTTTTTTTTCTTCATCTTTTAATGGTACTTTTTCTGTTTTTTCCTGTTGATGAGTAGATTGTATCTTAATGCCTGAGGCTACTTTATCTAGCTCTAAATTATTTTTTTTATCTATTTTTGTAATACTAATAATTGAATTGCGATGTCCCGGAATAGGACCGCTCAACCAGACCTCTTTCTTGTCAGGGTCTATATGCACAACTGTCAAGTTTCTTACAGTAACAGTTTCATTACCATAATGACCTGGCATTTTTTTGCCCTTAAAAACATGCCCCCAATCTGCAGAGGCACCAATTGATCCCACTGCTCTTTCCCGATCTCGCTGCCCATGGGTTCTAGGACCACCAGCCATTCCATAGCGTTTAACCACACCAGCAAAGCCCCTACCCTTGGAGCTACCTTGTACTTTTACCACATCACCAACTTCCAGGACTTGTTCAAGATTAATAGTTTGGCCAGCCTTAAAGGGTATTTTTTCTTCTTGAAGCTCTTCCTCAAAAAACAATCTAATGCCTCTAATTTGTTTGGGCCCAAAAGAAAAACCGCTCTGTTCAATTTTTGTTCGGAGCGGCTTTGGAGTATTTTTTAATTTTTTTCTACCATAACCTATCTCTAAAATGAGGCATGGTTGTTTTTTAAAAGTTGAATTTTGAGAAACTTTAACTACTGCTTTTTGTGTGCCTAAAATTATATTTTGATCGACCAAACACTTAGTCACAGGCAACCTTTTTCCGTCCTTGGTCCAGGCTTGAGACATACCTCCTTTGGTTGCAAAAATTGTATTTAACATAATAATCAATTTTTTGTATAAGGTCCAAAAAAAATAATTTTTTTGCCACGTTATAAATAATCCAACTAATTTTATTAATAGTCACCAAATAATTACATTTTAATCTGAATGTCCACACCGGCAGGTAATTCCAAATGCATTAAAGAGTCAATTGTCTTATTAGTAGGTTCGACAATATCAACTAATCTTTTGTGAGTTCTAATTTCATAATGTTCTTGAGCGTCCTTATCAGCGTTTGGCGAAATTAAAACTGTAAATTCTTTAATATGCGTAGGCAAAGGCACAGGCCCTATAACTTTTGCTCCAGTAGATAGTGCTGTTTGCAAAATTTTGCGGCTTGCCTCATCTATTACACGATGATCATAAGATTTAAGCCTAACTCTAATCTTATTTTGAGTTTCCTCGTTGTTCTGATTCTGACTCTTTGCCATAATGTTTTTTAGATTGTTAACAAACTAAATATTAAATAGTGACAGGGCGTGATTATAATAAATTTTTTAGCTTTTGTACAGCTCTTTTTGCTACATTTATTAGTCATTCGTTCTGTCGTCTTTGTTTATCTAAAAGGTGAACAAAAGTCAAAATAACCCCGCCAAACGACGGGGTTATTCTTAAACTTTAACAGTAATTTCTTATTCAATAATTTTGGTGATTGCTCCAGCGCCAACAGTAATGCCACCTTCTCTAACTGCGAACCTAAGCCCTTCATTAAGAGCAACCGGAGAAATAAGCTCAACCGTCATCTTAGCGTTATCTCCAGGCATAACCATTTCTACTCCCTCTGGTAGCTTAATTTCACCAGTTACGTCAGTTGTTCTAATGTAAAACTGTGGCTTGTAGCCAGTAAAAAATGGTTTGTGACGCCCACCTTCTTCTTTTTTAAGAATATAAACTTCTGCCTCAAATTTTGACAAAGGTTTAATGGTCCCAGGCTTAGCTACCACTTGTCCTCTTTGGACCTCATCTTGTTTAGTGCCTCTTAGCAACAAGCCCACATTGTCACCAGCTTGACCCTGATCTAACATTTTTCTAAACATCTCTACTCCAGTAATAGTGGTTTCTTTATCATCATCAAAACCAATAATAGCCACTGTTTCACCAACTTTAACTACTCCGGTTTCAATTCTTCCTGTTACCACAGTCCCTCGTCCCTTAATTAAGAAAACATCTTCAACTGGCATTAAAAATGGCTTATCAAGATCTCGAACTGGCTCTGGGATATACTCATCTATAGTATTAAGTAATTCCATTACCTTATCTTGTTGTTCTTCTTCTCCTTCTAAAGCCTTGAGAGCAGAAACACGAACAATAGGTGTTTCTTCTCCTTCATAGCCATACTTAGTAAGCAGCTCTCGAACCTCCATCTCAACTAAATCCAATAATTCTTCATCATCAACCATGTCAATTTTATTTAAAACAACTACAATTTTAGGAACATTAACTTGCTTGGCAAGCAAAATATGCTCTCTAGTTTGGGGCATAGCCCCATCTGTAGCAGCCACCACTAAAATAGCACCATCCATCTGAGCTGCGCCAGTAATCATGTTCTTGATATAGTCTTCATGACCTGGGGCGTCAATATGAGCGTAGTGACGTTTCTCAGTTTCATACTCTATGTGCTTAATATTAATAGTGATTCCGCGAGCTATCTCTTCCTCGCTATTTTCTACATCCTCATAATTTTGAGGTTGATTAATGTCAGAAGGAACCTTTTTTGCCAATACGTGAGTCATGGCGGCAGTTAAAGTAGTTTTACCATGATCTACGTGGCCAATGGTACCAATGTTGACATGAGGTTTAGTTCTTTCGAACTTTGTTTTGTCTGGCATTTTAACTCCTTATTACTTGTTAATTGTTAAATATTTATTAATTATTGATAACTGATTTATGGACAAAGGTATATTTTAACTGAAAAATAACCTTATGTCAGGTAGTAGTTCTTCTTATTAGTTGGTTGCAACTCCTTTTCTCTCCTCAATAATTTGATTAGTGATTTGAGTTGGAACAACATCATAATGAGAGGGTAGCATCACGCTAGTGGCGCGACCCTGAGTCATGCTACGTAAAATCGTTACATAACCCTGCATCTCAGCCAAAGGAACTAAAGCATTTATAATCACAGCGTTTCCTCGAGTTTTAGTACCCTTAATTTGAGCTCTTCTACCTCCTAAATCTCCAATAATATCTCCCATAAATTCTTCTGGGGTAGTAACCTCAACATTCATAATAGGTTCTATTAAAACTACCTTATTTTTTGATAAAGCATTTTTCAAACCAATTGAACCGGCCATTTTGAAGGCTACTTCACTTGAGTCAACCTCATGATATGACCCATCATATAAAGTAACTTTCATATCTGTGAGAGGATAATCTGCTAGATAGCCACGCTCCATAGATTCTTGAACTCCTTTGTCAACTGGAGGAATAAACTCTCGTGGAATAGCTGCACCTTTAATCTCATTTACAAACTCATAACCTGTGCCTCTTTCCATTGGTTCAATTTTTAATAAAACGTGGCCGTATTGACCCCTACCTCCAGATTGTTTGATATATTTTCCTTCTCCCTCAGATAATTCAAGAATGCTTTCGCGATATGCTACTTGGGGCTTACCAGTGTTAGCCTCAACACTAAATTCTCGACGCATACGATCAACCAAAATTTCCAAATGAAGTTCTCCCATACCACCAATTAAAGTTTGACCTGTATCATGGTCAACCTTAATTTCAAAAGTAGGATCTTCATTGCTAAGCTTATTAAGAGCAACCCCCATTTTTTCTTGATCTTCTTTAGTTTTAGGCTCTATAGCTAAGTATATAACCGGATCTGCAAAAACAATTCTCTCTAAGACAATTGGGTTGCTATCATCACATAAAGTATCACCAGTTGAGGTATCTTTTAAACCAATGATAGCGACAATTTCTCCTGCTCGAGCCTCTTGAATTTCTTCACGTTCATTGGAGTGCATCAAAAGTAATCTGCCAACCCTTTCTTTATTGTCTGTGCTGGAATTATAAACATAACTGCCAGACTTAAGCACTCCAGAATAAACTCTTACATAGGTTAAAGTACCTACATGAGGGTCTGTTTGAATTTTAAAAGCTAAACCAGAAAATTTTTCTTCTGGAACAAGTTGTCTCACCTCTTCCTCATTTGTTTGAGGATTCTTGCCAGTTATTTGATCTATATCCTGAGGAGAGGGTAAGTAATCAACTACTGCATCAAGTAAAACTTGTATTCCTGTATTTTTAAAAGAACTCCCACAAAAAACAGGCACTAATTTATAGGCAATAGTGGCTCTTCTTAATGCAGCTTTTAGCTCATTAACCTCTATTTCTTCTTCCATTAAAAATTTTTCCATAAGCTCATCATCAGTCTCAGCAATAGCTTCCACTAGTTCAGATCTTTTTTCTTCAACTACTGGTTGATATTCTTCAGGAATATCTTTAATTTCTGGTTCTGTGTCAGCGGCACTATCTTTCCAAAAGAGAGCTTTTCTTTCCAATAATAAAATCACTCCTTTAAAGTTATTTTCAGCTCCCATTGGGTGGACCATAACTGCAGGAATAACTCCAAACTTATCTCTAATATCTTGCAAAGTCATTTCAAAATCTGCACCCAATTTATCCATCTTATTTACCCAGCAAATACGAGGAACTTCATATTTATCAGCCTGCCTCCATACGGTTTCAGACTGAGATTGTACCCCTTCACTAGCATCTAAAACAGTGACTCCACCATCTAAAACTCTTAATGATCGCTCTACCTCAGCAGTAAAGTCAACGTGTCCAGGCGTATCAATAATATTAATTCTATAGTCTGATTTTGGTAAATGGGAATCAAAATATTGTTGCCAAAAAGTGGTAGTGGCAGCTGACTGAATAGTAATACCTCTTTCTTGTTCCTGTTCCATCCAGTCCATGGTTGCTTCACCAGCGTCAACCTCGCCAATCTTATAACTTTTTCCTGTATAAAATAGAATTCTTTCGGTGGTAGTGGTTTTACCGGCGTCAATATGGGCGATAATCCCGATATTTCTCACTCGGTTTAGAGGCACTTGTTTATGATATGATTTTTTTTCAGACATAATTTTTCCTTTATTTTAGTCTCAAACTTTGGAAATTCATCAAAAATCTTTAAAATTAAACTCTATCTTCCGAGGCTCATTGTCTCTACCACTTGAAGTGAGCAAAAGCTTTGTTAGCTTCTGCCATTCGATGGGCATTATTTTTCTTTTCTATTGCCCCTCCTTCATTGTTGAGTGCATCCATCATCTCTGCTGCTAATTTTTCTCCATAAGTATGGTATTTATCATTAGGTTTTTTAGCAGCTTCTGTCACTAACCAACGGATAGCTAAAGAAGTAGCCCTGCGAGGTTTAACAGACACTGGAACTTGATAAGAGGCACCACCAACCCTTCTTGTTCTCACTTCCACTTTAGGAGATATTCTCTCAACCAACTCCTCCATCAGCTCTTGAGGCTTTTTTTTAGTTTTTTTTGTAACAGTATCTATAGCTGAATAAACATGCTTCATGGCAATCGTTTTTTTTCCCTGTTTCATAACTCTATTAATCAACTTATTAACCAAGACTGATTGGTGTTTTGCATCAGGTTCAACAGCTCTAGTATAATTTTTTTTAGTACGCATGTTCTTGTTTAATTAAAATTTAAATACCCTTAATTTACGACTTCTTTACGCCATATTTACTTCTGCTTGATTTTCTATTTTCCACTCCAGCGCAATCATAAACCCCTCTGATAATATGATATTTAACTCCCGGGAGATCCTGAACTCTACCCCCTCTAACTAAAACAATACTATGCTCAGCTAAATTATGACCTTCTCCTGGAATGTAAGCAGTAACCTCAACTTTATTTGATAATCTAACTCTTGCCACTTTCCTTAAGGCAGAGTTTGGTTTTTTAGGAGTCATGGTTTTAACCACAGTACACACACCCCTCTTTTGAGGATTAAAGCCTTGAGTGGTTTGGCCTGTTTCCGAATTAAAATTTTTTCTTAAAGCTGTTGCTTTAACTGCCTTCTTTTTTCGAGACCGGCCTTTTCGTATTAACTGATTAATTGTTGGCATATTTTATAGAACCCAGATTGTATCATGTCGACTATTTTTTTTCAGCATTAATTTTTCTACCAGTTTGCTAAAAAAACTAGGCTTCAATTTCAGCCCTCTCCTTTGTAGTTGGGATCAATCGACCAATGATTACATTTTCCTTTAATCCCTCTAAGTAATCAATACTGCCATTAAAAGCAGCTGTGGTTAAAATACGCTTAGTGTGCTGGAATGATGCTGCTGACAACCAAGAATCTGTAAATAACGCACTTCTGGTAATACCAAGTAACAAAACCTCTGCCACAGCTGGCTCACCACCAGCAGCCATAACTTCGTCATTCACATCTAAAAAGTTGCTTTTCACAACTACTTCTCCAGTTAATAAAGTGGTATCTCCAGCGTCTTTAACTTTTACCTTGTCACCCATTTTTCTAACAATGGTCTCAAAATGTCGATCATTAATGCCAATTCCCTGAGATTCATAAACATGCTGAAGTTCGTTAACTATATTAAGTTGAGTAGCTAATAAACCTTTAATTTTAAGTAATTGGTTATGGTCAACTGAACCCATAGTAATCTTCTGTCCAGCATAAACTAAATCTTTATCTTTAATGGCTAATTTAGCATTTGCTGGTAAAACATAGGATTCAACTTCATCATCTGTGGTAGAACGAATTTCAACCACCCTTTCTCCCTTCTTTTCAGCAACCTTTGCCTTACCTGCAATTCTAGAAACAATAGCCTTAGATTTTGGAGTTCTGTTTTCAAACAGCTCCTCAACACGAGGCAAACCTTGCGTCACATCAAGTCCGACAATACCAGCTGAATGTTTAGTTCTCATGGTTAATTGAGTTCCTGGTTCACCAATAGATTGAGCTGCTATCACTCCAACCGGAGTACCAATAGTGGCAATCTTTCGGCTTGAAAAATCACGACCATAACAGGCTGCACAAATACCTTTTCTAGCTGCACAGGTTAGTGGAGAGCGAACCTTAACACTCTTTACTTCATTTTTATCAATTTTTTCTGCAACAGCTGGTGTTATGATCTCTCCTTTTTTAACAATTACTTGACTATTAATTTTTATTTCTTCTAAAGAAATTCTGCCTCTAATTCGATTGGCAAAAACTGTTGAACGATTATCTCTGGTAACTTCAATCCCTTCATCTGTGCCGCAGTCTTCCATGCGAATAATAATGTCGTGTGAAACATCTACTAGACGTCGGGTTAAATAGCCAGCGTCAGCAGTTTTTAGTGCTGAATCAGTTAAACCTTTTCTTGAACCTCTAGCTGAATTGACATATTCAAAAATAGATAAACCCTCCCGGAAATTGGACTTAATCGGCATCTCGACAATATTACCCAAAGGATCGACCACCAAACCTCTCATTGCAGCTAGCTGTTTTACTTGATCTTTTGAGGCTCTAGTCCCTCCAGAATCAATAATTATTTTCACTGCATTATCTTCATCATAAGACTGCCATGTTAAATCTGCTACCTCTTCAGTGGTACTCATCCAAATATCAAAATTATTCTTTTTTCTTTCCTCATCAGTAATCAACCCTTGCTGATAATTTTCATGAAGTTTTTCTGCGTTACTATTTGACTCTTTAATAATATCGTCTTTTGATCGATTTATTTTACAATCTGTAACCCCAACCGATATTCCTGACAAAGTAGCTGCCCTAAACCCTAAATCTTTAATATTATCAATAATGTCCACGATAACTTCTTCGTCCAAATTCTCAATTGCTTGGGTAACAATATCTTTAATTTTTTCAGAATCCACATTTTCATTGATAAAAGGCATATCTTCAGGAAGAATTTGGTTAAACTCAACCCTACCATAAGTAGTACGAATAATTTCTTGTTTGTCTCCCTTTTTAATCCTAACTTTAATAGGTTGGTGCAAATCAATTAAACCAATTTGAAATGCGTGTAAAACTTCATCCTCATCAGCAAAAACATTTGGATGCTCAGAAATTGATTCATTTAATATGGTCTGATAAAAAATGCCCATAGCCATTTCTTTGTTGGGAACAGTAATAGGTTGACTGTTGGCTGGTTTCAGCAAGTTTTTACTAGCCATCATGTAATTAAGAGACTCCTCTTGGGCGTCTTTGGTTAAGGGTAGGTGAACTGCCATTTGATCACCATCAAAGTCAGCATTATAGCCAGCACAAACACAGGGATGAATTTCTATTGCTTTACCATCAATTAATTTTGGATAAAAAGCTAAAATACCTAGTTTATGTAAAGTAGGAGCACGATTTAACAAAACAGGATGATTCTTAGTGACTTTCTCTAGAGCATCGTAAACCTCAGGCTCATGACGATCAACTAAATTGCGGGCACTTTTAACATTAGGGGCAGCTCCCTGCAAAATAAGCTCATGGAAAACAAATGGTTTAAAAATCTCTAAGGCCATGTCTTTTGGCAAGCCACACTCATTAAGTCTTAAATCAGGTCCCACTACAATAACGCTTCTTCCGGAATAATCAACTCTTTTACCCAAAAGATTTCTTCTAAATCTTCCTTTTTTACCTTTCAGCATGTCAGACAGAGATTTTAAAGGCAATCTTTGCGGACGTCGACGAGTGGAAACTTTAGTATCAATTAAAGAATCGACAGCTTCCTGCAGCATTCTTTTTTCATTGCGCAAAATAATATCTGGAGCTCCTAAATTGATCAGGTGCTTCAAACGATTATTACGATTAATCACCCTTCGATATAAATCATTTAAATCAGAAGATGCAAACCTGCCGCCTGACAACTGAACCATTGGTCTCAAGTCAGGAGGAATTACCGGCAAAACCTTAATAAACATCCATTCGGGATCAATAGCGGCTTTTCTAAAGCTTTCCACTGCCTTTAATCTTTTTATATAGCCTGCTGATTTTGTTTTACTTTTTGTCTCTTTAATCTTTTGGTGTAACTTATCTTCTAAAACTTCTAAATTAATTTCCTTAATTAGCTTGTAAACACTTTCAGCACCCATGCCAACCTCAACAAAAGACTCGGCTTGATAGTCCATAAGTTTAATATATTCATCTTCGGTTAAAACGGATTTTTTCTTAATATCCTTCACCATAGACTTAATGGTGTCATAAATCTCAGTATTACGGTCAATCTGTTCTGTTAATTCCTGCTTGGTTTGAACTATGGCTTTTTTGGCCTTTAATTCAAGTGCTTCCTTTTTCAACTCTAATGTTTCTTTTTTAGTAATTTTTTTCTCTAATTTCTTTTTATCTACTTTAAGTTGTTCCTTAATCTGTACAATTTTTTCTTCTGCCTCTTGTCTTAAGCTTTCTTCTGATTCAACCTGAGCAACATCAAGATTGTCTAAAATCGTTGCCCGAGCCCCCTCATCAACTCCCAATACAATGTATTGTGAAAAGTACATAACAGAACTAATATCTCTAGGGGATATATCAAGTATGCGAGAAAGGATGGAAGGAGCTCCTTTAAAATACCAAACATGAGCTACTGGAGCAGCAAGCTCAATATGTCCCATTCTTTCTCTTCTAACTCTAGAATGAGTCACTTCTACTCCACATTTATCGCAAATAATTCCCTTATATCGACGCCGTTTGTATTTACCACAGTGACACTCATAATCCTTAACAGGTCCAAAAATCTTTTCGTCAAACAAACCGTCTTTTTCAGGTTTAAGGGAACGATAATTTATTGTTTCTGGCTCCTTTACTTCTCCATAAGACCAATCAAGAATGTCTTCGGGCGAAGCTATTTTGATCTGTAGGGCTGTAAAATCAATAATGTTTTTCATAATCTGGTGAGTACTCTAATTTGATTGTTTAAAAAATTATTAAATATAAAGTATTTTTTATGCCTCCTCATCTTGTTCATCTTCAATTTCTTGGTCATCCTCTAGATCTTCATCTGTTGGTTCTTGATCTTCTTGCAGTTCGTCTTCTTTTTCTTCTTCTGCCTCCTCTTGTGGAGGTGAGTCCTCTTCATCGCTAAAAGATAAATCTTCATCTTCAACAATCACCTCTGCTTCTTGATCCTCCTGATCTTCTTCTTCCTTTAGGTCTAGAGGAATTACATCTAAAGATAAGGCATTGAGTTCTCTCATTAAAACCTTAAAAGACTCTGGCACTGTTGGAGCTGGAATATCAATTCCTTTGACCATTGCTTTAAAAGCCCTAGATCTTCCGCCAACATCATCTGATTTAATGGTTAACATTTCTTGCAAAGTATAAGCTGCTTTGTGAGATTCAAGAGCCCAAACCTCCATCTCTCCAACTCTTTGTCCACCCATCTGAGCTTTACCACCCAAAGGTTGTTGGGTCACTAAAGAATAGGGCCCTGTTGATCTGGCATGAACTTTATCATCTACCATGTGAACTAACTTCAGCATATAAGTTACGCCAACTGCTGTTTTTTCACGATAAGCCTGACCTGTCCTGCCATCATATAATTGAGCTTTACCGCTACTTGGTAAGCCTGCCTTTTCTAATTCTTGCCAAATCTTTTCTTCATCAATATTTTCAAAAACTGGCAAAGCAACCTTATAGTTTAATTCCTGAGCAGCCCATCCTAAATGAGCTTCTAGTAACTGTCCTAAATTCATTCTAGCCAAAACAGATAAAGGAGAAATAATCACGTCAATTGGAGTACCGTCTTCTAAATGAGGCATGTCTGCTACTGGAACAATTTTTGAAATAACTCCCTTGTTACCATGGCGTCCAGCCAATTTGTCTCCAACTTTAATTTTTCTTTTTTCTGCAACTCTAACTTTGACTTGTTTTAAAACCCCTGGATTAAGTTCGTCATCTTGATCCCGATCTAAAATTTGCACATCAATCACAGTCCCTCGCTCTCCATGAGGCATTCTCAAAGAAGTGTCTCTTACTTCTTTAGATTTTTCTCCAAAAATAGCCCTGAGCAATCTCTCTTCTGAGCTTAATTCTGTTTCACCTTTTGGAGCAACTTTTCCTACTAAAATATCTCCTGAACTAACCTCACTACCGATACGAACAATTCCTTCTTCAGTTAAATTTGCTAAATAGTTTTCCGAAACATTTGGAATGTCATTAGTTAATTCTTCGGGCCCTAATCGAGTATCCATAACTTGGGCTTCATGCTCGCTAATATAAACTGATGTCAGTAAATCATCTTTAACCAGTCTATCTGAAACAACAATAGCATCTTCATAGCCCAAACCATCAAAAGAAGCATAAGCGATCAATAAATTTGTCCCTAAAGCCAACTCTCCTTGCTCTGAAGCTGGACCATCTATAATTAAATCTCCCTTCTTGACTCTATCCCCTACGTTAACCAAAGGTTTTTGTGAATAGCTGGTACTTTGTGAAGTTCTAATAAATTTTGAAATTTTATAAACTTCAGTATTATCAACCAAATTGATATTAGGAATCTCAGATTCTTCATGCTCCTTTTTAGCATCATCAAGTTCTGTTTTATTAATCTTAATTATGATTTTTTGTCCATCAGCATATTCAACCACTCCTCCATGAAGAGCATAAATTGTACGACCCATGGCTTGAGAGACGACTGCTTCCATACCTGTTCCTACGATGGGAGATTCTGCTTTAATTAAAGGTACGGCCTGGCATTGCATATGACTACCCATCAAAGCTCGGTTAGCCTCATCATGAGCAATGAAGGGAATCAGCGATGCTGAAGTTCCTACCACTTGCCTGGGGACTACATCAATATATTCAACTTGATCCACTGGGCCTTCTAAAAACTGATTGTTGTGACGAAAAGCCACCCACTCATCTTTAATAAAATTATCTTTATCAATATCTAATTCAGCATGAGTAATTTTGTAATCTTCTTCTTCATCAGCAGCCATGTAAACAATCTCATTTGTCACCTTCATCTTGTCCCCCTCAGCTATTACCCTCCTATAGGGAGCTTCTAAAAATCCAAAGTTATTAACTCTAGTATAAAGAGCTAAATAGGTTACTAAACCGATATTTGGCCCTTCAGGTGAACGAACTGGACAAATTCTTGAATACTGGGAAACATTAATATCCCTCATAGAAAAGGCAGCACGCTCTCTAGTGACTCCACCGCTACCTAATACAGAAAGTCTTCTTAAATTATCAATTTCTGATAAAGGATTAGTCTGGTCCAATATTGCTGACAAACGATTCCTACGGAAAAATTGAGAAACAGTGGCTATCAAAGGACGAGCATTAACCAACGCAGATGGAGTTAAACTTGAATCAGTCTTGGTGAGAGACATTTTTTCTCGAATCGATTTTTCTAAACGAATCAAACCAATTCTAAAAGCAGTGTCCTTTACCAATTCACCGATTCTTCTTACTCGACGATTACTTAAATGATCAATGTCATCAACTTTTCCCTGTCCATTTTGTAGGCCGATTAAATAACGAATCGTTTCAATAATATCTGCTTTATCTAAAACAGTTAAGTTTTCATCAATATCAGTTTTAAGTCTTCTGTTAAGCTTATAGCGACCAACTCTACCAAGGTTATACCTTCTTTCATCGAAAAAATGAGTTCGAAAATAATCTCTGGCAGTATCAATAGTGGCAGGCTCTCCAGGTCTAAGTTTTTCATAAATTTCTACCAAAGCTTCATCTTTAGTGGTAGTGTCATCCTTTGCCAATGTGTTTTCAACTAAATTAAATTCATCTTGTTTGGAAATATCCTTGTAAAGTTCTAGGATTTGCTCATTGCTTTCAATGCCAAGTGCTCTTAATAAAACAGTTGCTGGAACTTTTCTTCTTCTGTCAATTTTGACTGTAATTACATGCCTTCTGCTAACTGCAATCTCTATCCATGAACCTCTTAGTGGTCTTAGCTCAGCTAGATAATAAACCTCACCAGTATTGCGATATTCCTCTCCAGAAAAAAATACTCCAGGAGATCTCACTAGCTGTGTCACGATCCCTCGCTCAATGCCATTAATCACAAAAGTACCAACAGGAGTCATTTTAGGAATATCCCCTAAAAATACATCTTGAGTTCTTCTCTCTCCAGTTTTTTTATTAATTAAAGTTGTTTCAACATATAAGGAGGTCTCGTAAGTTAAATTCTTTCTTTTAGCCTCAGCCACTGAATACTTAGGCTCGTTATAATGATGAGCTCCGAATTTAAGAAGCCAATTTTTACCAGTGTAGTCCTCGATTCCTCTGCCGCCATTAATTTGAGACAGGGATTCTTGAATCCCGTTTTGCAAAAAATCTTCATAACTTTCAATTTGCAATCCAATGAGGTCTAGTTCTGGTAATTCTTCAGTTTTCTTCCCCCAATATTGTCTTTGGCTATTTTGCATAGAGGCTCCTTAAATTATTCAACTCAAGCAAGTTAAAAAGAGGCTAACTTGTAGCCTCTAAAAAAACCAGATTGAGAATTAGTTTTGAGAAATCACTAATTTAAATTTAAATATTTTCTATATTTTTAATATTGCTATATTACGATTGTGATAAGCTAAATTAAAACCTGATCGCTATTAGTGACAAAGTTTTTTACAACTTTCTGACACTCCACAAAATTAACGCAGTTTACATAAAAGCGTATTTTATCAGGATCAATTTATTAACGCAAGTATTGATCAATATTTTGATTGTGTTCCTCAAGATTGCGTCCAAAATGAACTCTCCCTTGGTTATCGTGAATATAGAAAAGATAATCTGAAGACTCAGGACGCAAAGCTGCCTCAATAGCATTAATGCCTGGATTACAAATTGGTTTTGGAGGAAGACCAGGGTTTAGGTAAGTGTTAAAGCTGGAATCAAGATTTTTATCTGCTTGCCTAGGGACAGCCCACCAACTACCTAAATCACTGTCGTATCCCTTAGCATATTGTAGAGTGGCATCAACCTGCAAGGGCATACCCGACCCCAACCTCTTCCATAAAACGCCAGAAATTAACTTCATCTGCTCAAAATCTCTAGCTTCTCTTTCTAATAAAGAAGCCATGGTTAATATCTCATTCAATGTATATTTTGAATCTTCAATCTCTTCCCTGAAGGGTTCAATTCTCTTTTCAAAAGTATTATTCATCAATAACACTAAAGCCTGAGTAGTTATCTCTTTTGGTACCAAGTATGTATCTGGAAACAACTTTCCTTCAAGCGCTACAGTCTGGGTTAAAAATTCATCTGCATCATAAGCAGTTAACGAATACTGTTGTAAGCTTTGAGCTATTTCTTCGCGACGCATACCCTCTGGTAAAGTAATCCACAAATCATCGGCTCCTTCGCCTAGGATTTCTAAAATAGCAGCCACATCCATTGCTGGAGAAAGTTCAAAGCTCCCAGCTTGAATTTGATATTTATCGCTGTTTAGGCGGTAGTAAATCTTAAAAAGCAAATCACTTTTAATAAATCCCTTTTCTTTTAATCTACTGCTAATAGTAGCCACACCCTCTCCTTTTTTAACCACAAACCTCTCTAACTGCCGATTATTTGGCTCAGGAGCCTGAAGCAAAGATAAGCCGTAAATAACAGTAATCATCGTTACAACAAAAAGGCTTGCAATAGTTATTAATGCTATCTGAATAATTTTAGTTTTTTGTTTCATCATTATTAAAATTTATTTTTAAAGGTGAAAGTAAGTTTAACATATTTTAAGGAGATTAACCTAATTGTCTAGGTGAGAAGAATTTTCTAAAGCTAGCCACTCCTCCAAAATAAAGGCTGCTGCAAAATGATCGATATACTTTGGAATAGGTTTACTCCTTAATTTCATCCTTGCTATTACTTCAGAAGAAGACAATGTCTCGTCAAAATAAATTATGGGTATTGATAGTAGGTCTTGAAGTTTTTTTTCAAATCTGCGTGTCTTTCTAGCTGTCTCATTCTCAGAAATTCCTAAAATAATTTTTTTAATTTGGTTTTTGTTGCAATAATTCACAATCTCTTCAAGCGCTTCATCTTGGTTTTGATAATGAATAATTTTTAGCGGTTGTGCTAAAAAGTCTTGGTTAACCGCTAGGCCCATTCTTTTTGTACCAAAATCAATTGCTAATAATTTTTCTTTCATAAATCTTTCATTCCCTGATCAATTGAGCAGTGACAACTCCTCTTCGCAAATAGGTTCCCTCAGGAACACAGGTTACTAATTTTAGCTGTCGACTATTATAATCCTGAGATAAGATATATGTGTCAGTAGGCTTAACCTCTACCTTATCCTGTACTATATAGGTATACCTAACATCACCATAATTAAGATATATTTTATCTCCTGGCTCAAGAGTCATTATTGTGCTAAAAATAGAATTATAACGACGAGGATTATTTTCACTAGGATTATAAAAGTGACGTAATAAAGAATGACCAAAAATTACAGGCGATCCTGGTTTACCTGGAAGTGACGTGCCCGGGTATTGAATAAGACTTTCCTCTAAATTTGTTCCTCCTATTTTAACAACAGCATTATTAACATCTAACTTGGGAATTTCCAAAACATATTCACCTGTTTGTTTAGACAACAAACTTGTTCTGTTTACTAAATCTGCAACCATTTGATCCTCAAACCAATTAGACAAATTTGTATAGTCTAATTCTGCATCAACAATAATAGGACCTTGTCTGATTTGAGACATTTCATGGCCCAATTCACCTGACCTTGCTGTTTGGGCCACAACTAAAGGAGTTGTGCTCAAAATAATTTCCTGAGGAATAGGGGCAATTAGGGTTGGCGAGGCTGGTAAATTTTTTAAATAAAAACCAATTATTGGAACTACAGCACTACCTAATAAAAATAGTCCTACAACTATCAAAAAAATTGGCACAAACGTTGCGCCCAAACGGATTATTGCCGGAACCGACTTCACTGCTTGCTGCCTATGTTTATCGTCAACAGTTTTTTCAACCTCTTGAGTGACAGTAAGTCTAGCTAATTTTTCTTCCACTTGAGCTTCTACTTCTTCATAGCTACCATTTTCAAGCAAAGCCTGTCTATAAAGCTTAATTAACTCTTTACGATCTAATTCAAGATTATTTGACTGAGACATAGCTAATTAATGCTAAGAACTATACGATCAGCTTCTGTGGGCAATGATTTAAAAAAACTAGCAGCCAAGGCAGGCCTAAATGTAAAATCTACCTGTGCTGCAATATTTAAATTATCAAGCTGAGATTGTGCTTCTTGAATAGATAATCCAACTAATTCTTCTTTTAAATCTTCTTCTACTACTACAGCTTTGACGATACCTGATATTTCTGCTTCTAGACTAACCCTATCACTATCCTCCTCAGTTATCACCCTAGGATCAACAGTGGGTTCTTGGTCAGTAAAAATATAATTCTGTGGAACGTCATTCTCTAAAACAGCTTGAGATAAAGCAATCAAGTCTTTGGTTGTGTAGGTTAGACCTTGCAAACTAATAGTTAAAGACAAACTTACTTTATCTACTTCTTCACCTATCTCATCGCTATAGGTTTCCTCTACTATTTGATAAACTTCTGTTGGAATAACATAATCTGCCTGCCCTGCATTTTCTCCCAATTCTTCCCTAGCCTTTTTAAGCAATCTTTGCCTCAGGTTAACCAATAATTCTTGATGATCTTCTTGTGAGACAACTCTAATTTCTCGGCTTGATCCACCAGAAAAATCTTCTTCAGCACGTGCTGAATAAGTATTAGTACTAAAATCTTCAATTCTAAATTCAGTTTTATTACTAATGTTACCTTCTGCCCCAATTTCTTTAGCAGTTAAAATAATTTTAAGTCTGCCAAATTCTCTAATTTCGCCCTCACCATCTTCAGTCTCTTCAACTGAAGCAGCTGGGACTACAAAATCTTCTGTTGCTTCAAATTCTAAATTCTCAGCCTTAAAAACAGTACCGGCTGAAAAAGTTTTTTCTTCATCAGTTTTATTAAAAACCACCACTTCTCCTTGAGCCTTTTCTCCCACTTCCTTTATCCCCGTGGTTTGAGTTTCCTGACTATCTGATACTTCATAATTTACCACACTTGCTTTTAGTAAATTATTGGCAGGATCAGAGGTTGCAATCGTGGGGTCTAAAATAATTGTTGCGGTCTGCTGAATAGTTTGGGTGTCAGGACTTAGTACTACTGTAACCTGATAACTATTTTTAAGCAAAAAATAATAAATAATGGCTGAAGCAATGATGCCAATTATCACACTTAGAATAATAATAATTTTAAAATTAAATTTTTTATCTCTACTGGAAATTTTTGGGCTATCTTTTTTAAGGTTTTTAAAAGTCGGTAAAAATTTTAAAAACCTCTTTCTTGAATCAAACAACCTATCTTTTTTTGTTTCTATTTCTCCCTGCTGCTGTTCTTCTTTTTTGTCATCTTTGACATCCGCCACCTGTTGGGCTTTTACCGCACTGATTGGCACACCAAAACTAGCCTGATGAAATTCTTCTTTTTCTTCTTTATCTATTGATTGAAACACAGAAGCGTCAGTTTCTGCTTCACTTTGCATAGATATAATTCCAATTTGCTTAGCTATGGCTTCACCACAGTTTTTAGCAATAATTTCTAGCAAACGATCTGGATCAATAACTTCAATAATTGGCTTTTGGATAAAATTAAATTGATCAGTCCAATCCAAAGTAAATAGCTGCTGTTGATATAACCTTAATTTTTCTTGATCAATAACTGAGGATGACAAAATAATATTAGGAGGAAGCTTTAATCCATTAGCGGAAAAATTTTGCTCCAATCTAGCCAGGGCTTCATGAACATCAGAAACAATGTCTTGAGAGCGACCAACTGACAAAGACCCTACTGTTTTCCCTTGTTTAATCACCATCAAATCTAAAAAATTTGTCCCCATATAAAGAACAATTGACGATAAATAGCTGTTTTCTTTAATTAAAAATTGATGGATTGCTTCTGTAATTAAAACAAAACCTATAGCTTCTAGCGAAAGCGATTCTGTAATTTTTTTCAATTCCTGCTCGTGAGATTCTAGAATGGCATTATTTTCTACCCAATGAGGTTCAAAGGCAAATAAAACTTGATCAGTTTCCTCAGATTTCTTTCCTAAATCCTGCAAGCTTTCATCTAATTGGATCAGCTGCTCTTCCTGAGTGCTATAAAATCTTACTTTTGATTTATTTAAAATTACAATCTTCTGATCAATAACTTGCCATAAAGCTGCTTGTATTGATTGATCAGTTAAAACAATCAAGATAAAAAGATCATTTTTTTTGATTAAATTTTTAGAAAAAAGGTTTGGCAGGCCCATATTAAAAAATTTTAATTATCATTAATATCAATAACAAATTTACAGCTAGATATCATTATATTAGAGTTTTGCAAAAATGAGAAATTATTAAGATTTACAATAGGCCTGTAATAAACTATTTGAGTTTAGCGAAGATAGACCCTGCGTACTCCAGCTGATGCAGATTTTTCTTTAAAAATCTCAATTTCCTCAATTTCACCAGTTGAATCTACGTGGGGTCCTCCACAAATTTCCTGAGAAACAATTTCGTCTTGACCAATTTGATAAACATCAACTGTCTCAGAATATTTATCCAAAAAAGCAGCTAGGGCACCAGCCTTGATTGCTTTGTTTTTATCCATTGTTTTTTTAATAACTGGCAAATCTTTTTTTATCCAGTTGTTTACCATGTTTTCAATCTTTTTTAATTCGTTCCTATCTACAGCTTTTGGATGAGAAAAATCAAAACGCAATCTCTTCTCAGTAATATGAGATCCTTTTTGAATCACGTGTTCTCCCAAAACTTCTCTTAAGGCAGCGTGCAAGAGATGCGTGGCAGTATGATAAGCAATCGTTCTTGTCGCACTATTAGCCAGACCACCTTTAAATCTTTGATCGACTCCTCTTTTGGAGACCTTAATATGTAATTTTTTTTGTAAATTAAAATCTTTCTCTAAATTTTTATCAAGCTTAATTTTTCTTGATTTGGCCTCTTCAATACTCATTTCAAGCGGAAAACCATAAGTTTGATATAAGTCATAAGCCAATACTCCGGTTAATTTTTGATTTTCTGATGTTAGTTGATTAAATTTTTTTAATCCTTTTTCTAGCGTTATTTCAAATTTTCCAATCTCTTGAGAAACAATTTCTTTAATTTTTTCTTGGTTAGTAAACAATTTAGGAAAGGGTTGTTGGTAAATTCCCGCTACAACTAAAACCAAATCAGACAACTGGTGGGTGTTCTCGTTTAAAAATTGCCAGTGTCTTAAAGATCTTCTTAATAATCGGCGAACCATATAGCCCTGATCTTTGTTGCTGGGTTTAACATTATCATTAATTAACATCACGGCAGCTTTTAAATGATCAGCTATTACCCGAAAGTGTTTTTTGTTTTCTTTAATATATTTTTGACCCGTGTGTTCTTCTACTTTTTCAAGAATTGGCCAAAAAAGTTCTGTTTTAAAAATATCAGGCTGATGTTTGGTTGCAGCTAAAATTCTCTCTAAACCTCCTCCGAAATCAATGTTCTTTTGAGGTAGTTCCTTAAAACCGTCTTGTGTTTTTTGATACTGCATAAAAACACTGTTACCAATTTCCAAAAATCGACCACACTCACAATTTGGGTGGCAGGGTTGTTGGGCAAATTCAGAATTTTCATGGTATTTAAACTCAGGCCCAAAATCATAAAAAACCTCACTATCTGGACCCCCAATCTCTCCTAGAGGCATGTCGTCTGGATTACCTGCTCTAGACCACCAATTTTTATCGGCTGGATAATAAAAAATTCTTCCCTTATCGATTCCTCCTTCAGCAGCATTTTCGATAATACCAGCATCAATATCTCTTTGAGAAAATAGTTCTTGCCAAATAAGTGCTGATTCTTGATCAGATTCTATGCCATATTTTTCACTACCGGCAAACACTGTTACAAAAAGTTTATCCACCGGCAAGCCCACTTCATCTATTAAAAACTGGAAAAACCATTCAAGCTGTTCTTTTTTAAAATAATCTCCAAGGGACCAATTACCCAACATTTCAAAAAAAGTAGTGTGTCTGTTATCTCCTACTTCCTCAATATCTTGAGCTCTAAAACATTTTTGAGAATTAGTAATCCTCTTACCTACAGGATGCTCTTCTCCCAATAAGAAAGGCATCATTGGTTGCATGCCTGCTGTTGTGAAAAGTGTTGTTGGATCATTTTCTGGAATCAATAGCGAAGAAGGTACTACTGCATGCTTTCGATTTGCAAAAAAATCTAAATATTTGTGACGAAGCTGATTAGCAGTAATCATAAATGTTTAATTATTGTTAATAACATTCTTGTGAAACTGATTTAATTTATAGCAACTTTTTAAATTCTTAGATAATAAATTCAACAAAATTGTTGTTCCTCCAAAACAAATATCTCCTAAAAGAGTGTTTCTATAGAAGGGTAAGGCTGCTAGATAACAAGCAAGTAATCCTGACCAAGTTGAGGGATACCAGTAAAGCCAGACCCCAAAATTCGATAAAAGAAAAAACAATAAGCTAGCTAAGGGCAAAAAAACAATTTGTTTTTTCAGTTTGTTTTGAGCTAATCGACCTAAAACATAATAGCTGGCAAAGCCCAAATAAGTAAAAATAAAACCACGATATAATCCAGAAAAAAACCAATCAAAAATAATAATTTGTCCAAAAAAAAGTACAACATTCTTCTGAAAAAAACCAAAGCTGCCCAAAGGACTAAAGTTTGGCGCTAATTTCAGAAAACGACTAACAAATACAACCACTGCAACTATAATTTGTTTTAAAAAATTGTACAGATCAGAGTCAGTGGAAACACTAATTTGTTTCATTACTAATAGAGGTTTATATTATTTTTTTAAAAATCTTAATCTTCAAACTCTGTTTGAATTTCTTCCCAACGCCATTCAACCTGATCACCTTTCTCCAACTCAATCTGATCTGATGCACTCTGAGCATACTCCTCATTAATATAAAGAGCCCAATAATAATCAGAGTTTGATTGCTGACCATTAATACTAGTCACAAATACTCCAAAGTCGTATTGGTCATACTCAACATCCTCACTGGCCAGTAATAATGAAAAAGGTGTTTGACCCTCCTCTGTTGCAATTAAAATATAACCAGTGACTGCTTCCTGGCCCAACTCTTCTTGGAGATTGCCATCGCCTTCTTCTTGAGAAAACTGAGTGGTTGTTGCTTGCCTGAGTGTCTCCAGTTTATTTCTAAAATCAATCTGCTGATTCACTACATAAAATAGATAAACTAAAGCGATTAAACCGATTCCTAAAATCCAAGGGGAAAAATTTTTAGATTTAGGTGGCTGATGATTAACTTCTTGTTCTGACATAATGATTTTATTAAAAATAATTTATAAACCCTTAAATTTTTTTGGTTTTTTATTTCTTGAAGTCGAAGACGGCCGAGTAGACTCTTTAATTAATTGTATTCTTTTTAAGTTTGGTTTCTTTGTTTTTTCTTTTGTTTCCAAACCTAGCACAATATTGATCAAATCACGAACTTTTAAATCCCCAATTGTTAGCTCTGTAACTGAAGGTATATCTTCTTGAATATCTAGCCAACGCTTCTTAAAATCCTTTCTCAATTCCTCTCCTTGATCAGTAGTGAATAAAAAATAAGCAGTAGAACCTGCTAAAATACCGATTATTAATCCCAGGACAAATTGGTTGCCCTCTTTTTGTGTAACTTTACTCATAATGAATTATGTAAAATTTCAATCACCTAAATTATTATTCTTCAACAATATCTTCAGGTGATTCTGTTTTTTTTCGATTAAGAAACTGAGAAAAACCTTCAAAAACCTTCACTCCGGTCTTAACTCCTGCTGCTATGCCTGCTAAATTTTGTAAAGGTTCAGTAATAGCTTTAATTTTTTCTTCAGTTTCATCAAGTGCAGAGTTCACTTTTTCTAAAGCTTGCCGAAAAGATTTTAACACTAAAAAAAGCTGAACACCCACTGCCACCAAAACAACAGTTAAGATAACCAAAACTACTGCAAATAAAATTGGAAAAGTTTCTGTCATTTAAAATAAAAATAATTAATAAATTTCGCTAATTAATATTAGTAATAGATATGAGCTCATTTCTGAGGGGTTTCACCCCGAGCGCGTTTTGTCTTGCTTTGCAAGATCAAAGCCTGCTCCCCTGTCGCTTTAAGGGGTATTAAACCCTTAAAGCTCCACTAGGGGGAACCCCCTAGAACCCCCATTCTGATTTGTTCCTCCCGCTAAGCTAAACAAGCTGGTGGGTATTTAATCAGAATAAATTTGACCACCATAATCTTTGTAGTGTCAAATATATCATAATACAGAAACACAATCAGAAACAGCTAAAATCGAACATAAACTGTAATTTGTTTAACATTGGATTTCCCACGCTGATCTATGGCCTCCACAGTAAGCGTTGTAATTCCTTCCTTGGGCAAATAAACCTCGGTATGAAATGTTCCATCTGGCTTTAAGGCTACTGGCTGGGCATTCACTGTAACAATAGCCTCATTGTCTGTTAAACCACTGACAGCTATTTGAGAAGAAACAAAATCATTTTCTTTTGGAGAAAAAACTTCAAGCCTAGGAGGCCTATTAAAATTATGCCATTGCCAGCCTACATAGCCCAGTAGGGTAAAAAAAACAGTAGCAATAATAACTGCAACCAATGTGACTGGTCTCCAAAAACTCTGTTTTTTTACTACAGGGCTTATAAACTCTCTTGGTAAGAGTTTACCACTTTGGTCTTCTTGATAATCCCTGCGTAGTAAGGCTAAAAGAGGTTTTTGATCAAAATCCAACACCCTAGCATACGCTTTTATAAATCCCTTCACAAAAGTAGCTGAAGGCAACTTATTAAACTGGTTCGCTTCTAAATATTTGAGATATTTAGGTTTAATTTTCGTAATTGCAGCCATTTGAGCCACAGTGATGCTTCTTCTCTGACGTTCCTCAGCTAAAATTTGTCCAATTTTTTTTGTCTGCATTATTGTTTTCGAAAAATTTTACTAATTCATTAACTAATTATTTAAAAGATCTCTGGCCAAGGTCGCAATGCGATTACCCTCTGCCTTATTACCAACTTCCTGCTTAACTTTACCAATCAATGGGCCCAACTGATCCATGCCTGCTTCTTCCTTAACTTGAATAATAATCTTTTTAAGCTCAGCATCGTCTAACTGCTGCGGTAAATATTCCTGCAAAATGCGAATTTTTTGCTGAGTTTCTTCAATCAAATCTTGACGCTCTCCTTTTTTATAATCCTCTAAAGCATCTGTCCATTGTTTAACTTGCTGCTGAACTATTGTCTGAATCCCTTCATCATTAATTTTTCCCTTATCAATTTCTACATTTTTGATTGCCGCTCGCAGTAAACGAATCACATCAAGCCGTAATTTATCACCTTTCTTCATGGCTTGCTTCATTTCTTCAATTAATCGATTTTCAAGTGTCATATCTTCCTTTTTTATTAATTAATGCAATATGATAATCGCCAGTTTAAAAAACCTAATTATCTGTGGATCCGAGCTGACTCGAACAGCTGACCTTTCCGATGTGAACGGAACGCTCTAACCAAC
>CAYVBW010000003.1:0-46189 GCA_964449995.1 uncultured Pseudomonadales bacterium
AAAAAATGTCAAAGAAAAAATCTTCCCAGGATATATGTTGGTTAACATGATTATGTCAGACGAAGCTTGGTTGGCCGTAAGAACCACTCAAGGCGTAACCGGATTTGTTGGAGCTAGCAGCAAGCCCACTCCAATCGCAACTCATGAAGTGGAAGCCATCTTGAAATACTCTCAACAAGCTACTCCACAATATAAAGCTGAATTTGTTGAAGGCCAAGCTGTTAAAATCACTGATGGACCTTTCACTGAGTTTTTAGGCACTGTTCAAGCCATAGATGAAAGCAAGGGGCAAGTTGAGGTACTAATCAGTATTTTTGGAAGAGAAACCCCAGTCGAACTCGACTTTTTACAGGTTGAAAAGGTTTAAAATTTAGTTAAAATAGTCGCCTATGGCAAAAAAAGTAATCAACGTTCTCAAGTTAAACTTACCTGCGGGTGCAGCCACCCCAGCTCCTCCAGTTGGTCCTATTTTAGGTCAAGCTGGCATTAATATGATGGAGTTTATCAAGCAATACAACGAACGCACTGCTGACAAAAAAGGCGAAACCATTCCCGCTGAAATCACCATCTATCAAGACCATTCCTTTACCTTTGAACTAAAGTTGCCACCAGTATCAGCCATGATTTTAAAACTATTAAAAAAAGAAAAAGGCAGCCAAGAACCTAAAACTGATATTATTGCTGAGATTACCATGGATCAGGCAAGAGAAATTGCTGAAAAAAAATTACCTGATCTAAACACTGATGATGTGGACGCTGCTATTAAGACAGTTATGGGCACAGCAAAAAGCATGGGGGTGAAGGTTGTTTGATTGTGGTATTTAGTATTTGGTATTTGGTATAGCCCAGTGGTGAAACCAAATACTCAGTTTTAAAAATTTTTGACAAGCTTAACATTAATCAGCAAACTAGGAATTATCTATGGGATCAAAAAAAACAGTTAATGTAACATCTAATCCAGATGAAATTAAAGAAGTGGAAGTTGAAAAAAAAACTAAAGAAACAACTGATAAAGCTAAAGAAAAAACCGATAAGATTCAAAAAAAAGCAAAAGCTCAGCCTGCGAAGAATAAAACAAAAAAAGTCCGCAGTAAAAAATATCAAGCAGTACGCTCTAAGATTGATCGTACTAAAACCTATGATCCATTTGCTGCAATCGAGTTAGCTAAAAAACTTTCATATACCAAATTTCCAGGAACTATTACAGCCCACCTCACAGTCAAAGAACAAGGGTTAAGTCAAGAAATAACTCTACCCCACTCTACAGGGCAGACCAAAAAAATTGAGATTGCTTCGGAAGAAGTTATGAAAAAAATAGAAGCAGGAGAAATTAATTTTGATATTTTACTATCAACGCCTCAGTTCATGAGCAAACTCACTAAATACGCTCCAATTTTAGGACCAAAAGGTTTAATGCCTAATCCTAAAAACGGAACTTTAACTCCAAACCCAGAACAAAAGAAAAAAGAGCTTGAGGCTGGAGCCACAGTTGTTAAAACTGAAAAAAAAGCTCCTTTAATGCATGTTGTCATTGGTAAAACTGATATGGATACCAAGCAATTAACTGAAAACCTACAAACCCTAATCACGGCCTTTAAAAATAAACTGAGGAAAGTGACTCTATCAGCCACCATGAGCCCGGGGTTAAGGGTGGAGATGGAAGAGTAGTGGTAGCGTGGTATTTGGTATAGCCCAGTTGGTGGGCCAGATCAAGTCAACTCGAAACTAAACCTCAACAGTCTCCAAAAATTTTTCAACTGTCATTGCCTGCTGTTTATCATCATCCCTGCTGCGCACATTTATCTCGCCCTTCTCCTCTTCTCTTCCGCCAACAATTAACATATAGGGAATTTTTTCCAACTGAGCATCTCTAATTTTGGCTGACAAAGTAGCGCTACGCTCATCAACCTCTACCCTCATGTCTACAGCTCGCAATTGCTCAGCCACCTGCCGAGCATATTCAATCTGATCATCAGTAATTGGTAGAATTTTTGCTTGAATCGGAGCTAACCACACAGGAAAATTGCCAGCAGTATGCTCTATCAAAACTCCCATAAATCTCTCCAGCGAGCCCAACAAAGCCCGGTGCAGCATAAAAGGCTGCTTCTTTTCCCCCTCTTGATCGATATAAAACATATTAAACTTCTCAGGCAAGTTAAAATCCACCTGGATGGTGGTAAGTTGCTGCTCTCTGCCTAAAGCATCCTCAAACATAAAATCAATTTTTGGACCATAAAAAGCCGACTCCCCTTCAATACGCTCATATTCTATTTTCTTTTTAATTAACGCATTTTCTAAGGCCTGCTCTGCCACTTCCCACATTTCATCATCTCCCATATATTTATCTTTATTTTGTGGATCACGTACTGACAGGCTAATCTTGGGATCCTCAAAACCAAATTTAGAGTAAATATCTTTAGTCAAATCTATTAACTCCAAAAGTTCATCAGGTAATTGATCTGGTGTGCAGATGATATGAGCATCATCCTGGGTAAAAGCTCGCGGGCGCAAAATGCCGTTAATTTCTCCAGATTTTTCATAGCGATAAACAGTGCCCATCTCTGCAATTCTAAACGGCAAGTCTCGATAACTGTGCATCTGAGAATTGTAAATCTTGACATGCCCCGGACAGTTCATCGGCTTAATCATATATTTTTCATCATCAATTTCTATCGGACTGTACATTGAATCGCGGTAAAAATCCCAATGTCCGGAAGTCTTCCATATATCGAGGCGTGCTATATGTGGAGTAGAAACAGGCTTATAGCCACGCTCTAAATAAGTGTCAAAAGCAAAATCCATGATAATCTTGCGCAACATCGCTCCATTGGGCAAATACAAAGGTAATCCCTGACCAAACTCTTCATCAAAAATGAAAAGCTTTAGTTGATTGGCAATCTTGCGATGATCTCTTTTTTTGGCCTCTTCTTTCTGCCATAAAAAGTAATCTAAATCCTCTTGAGTTGGAAAGGCTGTGCCATAGATACGGGTGAGCATCTTATTTTTTTCATCCCCATGCCAATAAGCTCCTGCCACTGACAATAACTTAAAAGCTGAAATTTGACTGGTTGACTCTAGGTGAGGACCCTTACATAAATCAATAAAACTTTGCAGTTGAGCTGAATCTATTTTTTCTAGATCTTGCTGTAGCAGTTTTTCATCGTGAGCCAGCTGCTTTTCTGTGCCCATTAGATAAAGACTGGCAGCTTCTTCCTCCTGTTCTATTTGGTCCAACCAATCTTGTTTATAAGAATTACCCTGAAAAACTTGGCGAGCACTCTTAATTGACAAGTCTAACTGCTTTAACTTTAAATCTTCTTTGATAATCTTAGCCATTTCCTTTTCAATCTTCTTAAACATTTCCTCGTTTACAAAAAAATCTTCAGGCGTATCAAAATCAAAATAAAACCCTTCTTGCGTAGCAGGACCCATAGCCATCACAATACGATCTTTGCCATATAAGCGCTGCATAGCCAGAGTTAAAACATGCTCAGTGGTGTGGCGTAAGGCGAGAAGGTTTTGATCTGATTTTTTTTCTGGTTTGGAAGGAGATTTATTTGACATAAATTTTTTTATTAATGCTTGGTATTATAGCAAACAAGTAACAAGAGCGAGATAGGAGTAATCTCACTTATTCGTCTTTAATTTTTACTTTTGATAGCTTATGATATATTAAATTTTATTAAAAAATCACATAAAAACTATGCCAAGCCCTGAACTCTCAATAACTCCACAAGAAACATCCCCACAGGAACAGTCTATTGATTCTTTAGAACTAGAGCTTAAAAAAACTTTTGAAGCATTTAGAGATTTAGCTCAATTGTTGAATTCCGATGAATGTTGGCGCTCTTTTTTGGATGAATTAGTTGAAATGAGTCGAGTGTTTAATTTATTGCAAAAATATATGTATCTTGAAGCCGGCCCAACAAGAAGTCAAAGCATCACCCAAGAAGAAGTAATCCAGACCATGCTAACTTGGACAGAAGATAGAGCTGACATTAAAGCCAAAGAAATAGCTTTACAGGAGGAGGATGAGTCAATTGATAACCTAGTTGAGGTTAGAAATAAAATATTTAGAAAAGTTGGTCGTTTCATTAAAGTTAGAGTCGACGACGAGCGCAAAGAAGTGATTCGTGTAACTAAATTTGAAATAGGCGGAATGGAGAGAGTTAATGAAGTAATGACAACTTTAGGAATTTTTAAATATGGAGTCACAATTAATGACTATATTGCAGACGAAAGGTACTGGAGCAAAGACATTACCCCTGTGTTAAAAAATAACCAATCTAACTCAAAAATAGTTCACGCCATTGATGATCATATCTCAGTCGAGTTAAGCCGATACAATAATGCTTGGTCCTTTGCAGTTTACGCTGACGTCGAAACATATCAAAATTTAATCAAACTGGCCCTAGCCCAAAAAGAAAATTTTGCTCAATTGCGAAGTCAGCCCTGGTTAGAAGATGAAACTCCTGCTTAAAACGAAAGCTTTAATTGAAACCTTGAGCTCAACAAATCTTGCATTTCTAATTTCTTTCTCCTATAATAAAACGGTCTGTTTCCTAAGACAGCGTGGATTTTGGATAACAAGCCAACTGTAAATATCCAAAATTT
The DNA here is from genome assembly GCA_964449995.1 of uncultured Pseudomonadales bacterium. Taxonomy (GTDB): domain Bacteria; phylum Patescibacteriota; class Microgenomatia; order UBA1400; family PJMF01; genus CAYVBW01. The sequence continues at coordinate 4,615 of CAYVBW010000003.1, forward strand.
AAAAACCGCGCCGAGGAGAAAATTTAAAATCACCTTTGGTGGTTAACCCTTTCCCCTCAGTTTTAGAATCATGGTATGTGGTATTTGGTATTTGGTATGTGGTATGTGGTATAGCCCGGTGGTGAGATGAGGCGACTCAGTTTTTAACTACTAAAGATTTTTTTAAACATTAAACATTAGAGCATCAAATTATGCCAAGCAAAAATAACCAACAACAGGTAGAACTAATCAAAGAAAAACTAGGCAAAGCAAAGTCAGTAACAATCATAGATTACTCAGGAACTGATGCTGACGATCAAGTCAAGCTAAGGTCAATGATTAAAAAAGCCCAGGGTGAGATGCTGGTTACTAAAAATACTTTAATAAATTTAGCAGTCAGCGATCCATCACTTGAGGATTCTTTAACCGGAATGAATGCTTTAGTTTTTTCTTATCAAGATGCTGTTAGTGCTTTAAAAGAAGTGTTTGAGTTTAAAAAGGAAGAGGAAAAGCTTGAGATTAAGCAAGGCATTATGCTTGAAGACGGGAAGATAAAAATACTAAGCTCTGATGAAGTGGAACAATTAAGCAAGCTGCCAAATAAAGAAGAGCTTATGGTGATGATGATTCAACGCCTACAAGGACCTGCTTATGGCTTAGTGAATGTACTCAATGCCGGACCCAGAAATCTGGTTTATGCCTTAAAAGCGATTGCTGATAATTAGTATTTGGTAGCGTGGTATTTGGTATTTAGTATTTGGTATAACCGAGGGGTAAATCAATATAAATCAGTTTTTAAATTCTAAAAAGCGAAGCGACATTAAACATTAACAATTAAAAACTATCAATTTTAGGAGGCAAATATTATGGCCGAAGAAAAAAAGACAGAAGCAAAAAAAGAGAAAAAAGCTTCTAAAAAAGAAAGGTCAACACTTTCAAAAAAGGTACAAACTATTGTTGACTCAGTCAAGGAATTATCCTTGATCGAGGTTTCAGAACTGGTCAAGGCTCTGGAAGATGAGTTTGGGGTTAGTGCTGCTGCTCCAGCCGTAGCTGCTGCTCCAGTTGCAGGCGCTGCTAACGGAGAAGCTGCTGAAGAAAAAACAGAGTTTGATGTGGTTTTAAAAGATGGAGGTTCTAACAAAATCCAGGCTATTAAAGCTGTCCGTCAACTTAAGAGCGATCTAGGCTTAAGTGAGGCAAAAAAGTTTGTTGAAGATGCTCCACAAACTGTTTTAGAGGCCGCTAATAAAGAAGATGCTGAGGCTGCTAAGAAAGTCTTGGAGGATGCGGGCTGTTCTGTTGAACTTAAGTAATTCATCATTTAACTAAAACGGCACAACATAAACCACCCATTCACGGGTGGTTTATTGTAAATTCTTTTTAGTATTAACTACTTCCCTTTTCTTTTATTAATACAAAACTGCAAGCAGTGCTTTTAAGTCATCTGGTAGGACCACTAGGTCTATCAAAAACCAGTTTTTTTACTAAAGGCGATATATTCTTCAAAACTATGCTCCAAAAGAGACCAACACTTTTACTAAAAGTGAGAAAAATTAAATAAATTCGCAAATTAGTATTAATAATAAATATGAGCTCATTTCTAAGAGGTTTCACCCCGAGCGCGTTTTGTCTTGTCCTCCCGCTCAGCGGGAGAATCAGGCCTGCTCCCCTGTCCCACTAAGCGGGACTGTGTATTTAATCAGAATTTAATTGCTTGTTCTTAACTAAAAAAACTAATTATTCAATGTTTTTTCTAATAATTTTTTTATATCTTTTTTATTCTCCCCCAACTATTGGTTTACTTATTCACAAGTTATTAATTTCAAATTATTATAAGACTCTATTTTTTATATTATAGGATAATTTTGTGGATAACTTTTTACTACTTTTTAAATTTACCATAAATTACCCAAAAGTATCTTTTATATTCAACTTATAATTGATTTATCAATCTTTTTTTTATTATCTTGACTAAAACAAAAATTGCCTATTGACCTAGTTTTAGTCATTCTGGTAGTTTAAATATAGTGATTGAAAATATTTGACCTACTTTGAAAATTTCAACATAACTTTTCATTAAAACTAAAGCTACTAAAATATAAAAACTCATATAAAAAAAACATATTAATATCAACTATCAAACATAATCCAGAAAGGACCAATATGGCTGATAACAGCGCCTCAATATCTACTAATACTCAGGAGAGTGGTTACTCTCGGGATGACAGGCGCACTGGTAGAGCTAAAGATGCAGCTAAATTAAATTTAAATAGTCTGCCTGACCTGCTCACTGTGCGAGAAGTAGCTGATTTGCTACGAGTATCCCCTCTTACTATTAAAAGATGGGGCAAACGTGGTAAATTACCTGCCATTCGAATAAATTCCAGAGGTGATCGACGTTATAAAAAGGAATCTGTACTGTGGTTATTGGGAATTGATCCCAGCGAAGACGAGAATAACTAGTGGCTAATTAAACAGAATTTTTAATCTGCTTTTGAAGAAAACAACTGGCCTAACACAAGAAAAATAAACTTAAAAAGACGAGTTTGTCTTTTCCATCTCCAAGGTTCTTGAATTAATCTAAAAAGCCACTCTAATCCTATTCTCCTCATCCAGAAAGGAGCCCGGGATAGCCGACCAAAAATAATATCAAAAGACCCTCCAACAGTCATAACTAATTTTACTTTGGCCCTCTTTAGCAACTCTTGATTTTTTATCACCCACTCTTCTTGAAAAGGAGCTCCAAAAGCAACAAAAACTATATCTGGTTTACTGGATAATAACAACCGATCCAAGCTCTGCTCTTCCTGTCTAGAGGGTTGAGCAATTTGCTGATATCCCTGGGTCCAAATAAAGTCATGTTTATCTTGCAGAGGTTTTATTAACTCTTGATAGTCCTCCCCCCCTATCAGTAACATCTTAAGTTTCTGTTCCTGGCTAATCTGTAATAAATCTTTTACTAAATCCACTCCTGCAATGCGCTGCAAAATTGGTTTTGAGCGACCAAAAATTGATAACAGCCTGCTGGACCAAACCAAACTAATGCCGTCGGGAACTAAAACGTCTGCCAGACGTAATTGTCGGCTAAAATTTGGGTTTACAGAAGCTTGGACCAATTGTTCAGCATTAGGGGTGAAAATCACTAAAAGCTCATTTTTGCTCGATAAATGAATCTTAATTTTTTTTAGCAAATCACTTCTATGATTGCTAAACAGGCTAAAACCTAAAATATTTGCAGTCTTATGCATCTTTTTTGATTCTATCATTTTTAAAAATCAGCTTTTTTTTTAAAAAAATAAGTTTTTTTAATTAACAAATACTTAAAATTAGACCCAAAGCTCTATTTTGTTGTTTTTTTACCAAAATTCAAATTCGTTCTTTTTCTACGACACATCCTATAATTAAAAATTAACCGAATAATCACCAAAAACTGACTTATAAAAAATTATTTTTTCTTTTTTACTTAAATATCAAGCTTTCCTTTTTGCGCTTTTAGGGTAAATTTTGTCTTGAGTAAATTGAGTATTCTAGCTTTTTTTATATTTTAAAACAACAAATATTATAGAATAATTACTACATACAATTGTTTTTAGGTTATTTTCTGTTTATCAAATATCAAATACAAATTCTACACATCGATTATAATGGTTATTTATGACAATTAAAAGCTTACGCGATAAACATTCTAGCCTGGTTTATAAAGAATATCACTATCAAATTAACAAAAATCAGTTAGAAATTAGCTTCAAATTTTTGCTGAAGCCAAACATAACATTCGAACCCTTACTGATAATTGAAAATATCGACCAGGCAAAACTTGAGGCAATTCCAAAACCAATTCTAGAAAACTTAATTTTTCATCTAGGACTAGCAGAATTACCCAGTTACTGGAAATGTGCTTGCCCAAATACTATCAAAATCGAAGCCGGATCCCTTAACTCTGATCAGATTGCCTGGTGGAAAAGCTTATTCAAACATGGACTAGGAGAATTTTATTACATTAATAAAATTGATTTTACTGAAAAAAAATTCCTGGATATCGAAGCTCTCCCTCAAGAAGAGAAGCTGCAAAACATTAATAGTCCACCAGAGTCTCATTTTCAAAAACCCTACTTACTACCAATCGGTGGAGGCAAAGATTCCGGATTAGCTTTGAGCCTCTTTGATCAACACCAGCTTAATTATGGCTGTATGGTGTTACATCCAGCCTCTCCTGCTGCTCCAGCATTAATACAAGCCAGTCGCAGCCAAGAAACAATCAATATCCAGCGCACCATTGACCCGATTTTGTTAAAACTGAATGACCAAGGCTACTTGAACGGACACACTCCCTTTAGTGCCTATTTAGCCTTCCTTAACACCCTGATCGCCTATATTTTTGGCTATCAGCAAATACTAATAGCCAATGAAAGCTCTGCTAATCAAGCCAACTTGGAGTATAAAGACTTAAAAATAAATCACCAGTACTCCAAAAGCTTTAACTTTGAACAAAAGTTTCGCTCTTATAGCCAAGATTATTTACACACCAGTAAAAAACAGGCTGAGTACCTGTCTTTCTTGAGGCCCTTAAATGAACTACAAATTTCCCAATTATTTAGCCAATACAGCAAGTTTTTGCCTATTTTCAAAAGTTGTAATGTTGGGCAGAAGCAAAACCAATGGTGTCATCGCTGTTCGAAATGCCTATTTGTTTACATGATGCTCTACCCCTTTGTTGATAAAGCTACTCTAACTAACCAGATATTTGATCACGATCTTTATTCTGATGAAGAGCTATTTTCCACCGCCTCTAGCTTAGTGGGGTTAAGTGATCACAAACCCTTGGAGTGTGTTGGCACAGAGCTGGAAGCAATCGCTGCCTGTTTGTTGGCAATAAAAAAACATGAAAAACAAAGTCAAGAACTGCCCATCCTGCTTAAAAAAATTCAAAATCAAGTATTGAATAAATTTGACCCAGAAGAAATTAGCGACCTTCCTTACAAAATGCTTTCAGGTTGGGACTATAATAATTTCTTAGATCGCAAGCTGGGAAAAATTATTAAATCAGCACTTAAAAACTAAAGTTTTTAAAATGAAAATACCTCAAGAAATTATTGATCGACTTAATAATAAAAGCATTTGTATCTTAGGGCTTGGTCGAGAAGGATTATCTACTTACCGGTTATTGCGCAAAATTCTACCAGATTTTAACCTGACACTGGCCGATGCTAGCCCGCACGAAAAGCTAAGTGATGATATTAAGAAACTAATCTCAACTGATGACAACATCAAGCTAAGCTTAGAAGAAAATTATCTTGAAAACATTGAGCAATACGAGATTATTTTCAAAACCCCAGGCATTCCGCTGTCAACTCCACAGATACAACAAGCGCTTAAAACAAACACCCAAATTAGCTCTAATCTTCAACTATTTTTAGAAATAATTGAGTTATTTAAGCAAGAAAATGATCCATATGATGTCAAGCTTAATAACTACAAATCAGGTTTATTAAAACCAATCACTATTGGTGTCACCGGTACCAAAGGTAAAAGCACCACTGCTGCTGTTATACATCAAGTATTGGCCCACAACAACTCTGAATCTATACTGGTGGGAAATATTGGCCAACCTGCCCTTGATTATATTGATCAAATCACAGCAAAAACCAAAATAGTAATTGAATTATCCTCACACCAATTGGATCAATTAACAATCAGTCCTGATATTGCAATTATCCAAGAAGTTAAGTCTGAACATTTAGACTACTTTCCCGACCAAAAAGCTTATGTTAACTCTAAAAAAAGTATCACTAGGTATCAAAAGGCTAATCAGTATGTAATATATAATCAAAAATGGAAGCTAACTAGTGAAATTGCTACTCTCTCCCCTGGTAAAAAGCTTTATTTTCAATTAAACCAACCAACAAATGAATATAAAAATGATATATTAGTTTATCTTAAATCATATTACTTAACCTATAATGATATTAACAAAGAAATTCCTGTAATCAAAACAGATGACGTCCCTATTTTAGGAAAACATAATCTATTAAATGTCGCTCCAGCTATCATCGTTGGCAAAATGTTTGGATTAAGTTTCCAGCAAATTGCTGCTGGGATTAAAAAGTTCAAACCATTACCTCACCGTTTAGAAAAAATTGCCACTAAAAACGGCATTTCTTATATCAATGACTCGATGGCAACCATGCCAGACGCCGCAATTTCGGCTCTTTCTTGTTTTGATGAACAACCAATCATCTTACTGGCCGGCGGGCATGAGCGACAACAAGACTTTCAACCCTTTGCTGAAAAAATTATTCAATCAAAAGTTAAAGCCATTGCTCTATTCCCGCCAAACGGACAACGGTTGTGGAATGAAATTATCCAAAAACAACAAAACTTAAAAATTAAAAACAAAATCCAACACAAAATAGTACACTCCATGGAAGAAGCTTTGGAGTTTGCCCAACAGCACGCTCAAGCCGGTGATGTAGTTTTGCTAGCTCCGGGTGCTGCCAGCTTTGGGGTATTTAAAAACTATGCTGACAGAGGGGAACAATTTCGGGATGCTGTGTCCGGTGTCTGTGGTATTTAGTATTTGGTATTTGGTATCGGCTGCTGCAAACCAGACAATTTTTAGATACTTTCCCTGAACTCATCTAAGTGGTCTAAAATTGTCCCTACTCCCCTAATCACACTAGTCTCTGGATCGTCCACTAAACAAACAGGCACATCCAGCTTATCAGTTAAAAAAGACTCCAATCCACTAATCTGAGCCAGACCACCTGACAACAATAAACCCTTATCAACAATGTCAACTACCAAACTTGGAGGAATATCAGCCAACATCTTTTTGACCAAACCGACATAATGATTACCATACCCAACTATAATCTCCTCAATTTCCTGAACACCTATTGTCAACTCTCTTAAAGAACCACTTTTAGTATCTAAACCCGATACCTCTAACTGAGAATCTTCTTTTATTGCGAAATTGCCCAATTGCTGCTGTACATTCTGAGCAATTTCAAAACTAATCTTGAGTTGCTTATGATCCTTGAACCAATAAACCAATTCATAACACATGTCATTTCCAGCTTGATTAGAAGCACATGTTTTTACAATCTTACTCATTGACAAGCTTGTTGCCTCAACAACACTAGCTCCCATTTGCAAAATAAAGGTACCAGAAGCATCTGCCGTAGGGACTCCAGCTCCAATAGCAGCTGCTAAAGTTTGGTCAACAATTAAAACTTCACTCGCTCCTAATTCTGTTAAAACATCTACTACTACTTCCCTCATTACTGGGTAGGTATTACTAGGTAAGGCAACTAGCATGGTGGGACTAAAAAAATAAGTCTCCTGACTGGCTTGACGAAAAAAAACTTTTAACATAGCTCTCAGCAAAGCATCATCAATAATTTTTGGATATTGAATTGGTTCAAAAACCTTAGTTTGCTCCCCTACTCTTCCCTGCATTGCTTGAGCTGGCTGACCCACAGCCATAACCTTATTATTCTTTTGATTGACCGCAATTAAACTTGGTTCGTCTACAACCAGCCCATGATTTTGAATCCAGATCCTGGTTCTGGCGGAACCTAAATCTATCCCTACTCTTCGATTTAATCTGTTAAATAATTTGCGCATTGTGGTATTTGTATCGTGGTATTTGGTATGTGGTATTTGGTATTTGGTATTTGGTATGGCCGAGTGGTGGATTAAAGCAGTTAAGTTTTAAATTTTAAATAGCTTCGATACCAAATACCTACCATCTTTGATATAATTCTACCATGGATTTAAAAAGGAAACTCTCCGGCTCTACCAGAAGCAAAAACAGAACCAGAAAAGCTAAAACAGCTCAGCAAATTACTAAAAGTCCTGGTATTTTTTCTTATAATGGAGCAGGCGTTGTCTTTACTCTTTTATCAGCAGTCATCATCATTGCTGGCTCTTATTTAGCAATCCAATATGCTCGTGGAAATTATCGGTTTGATAGAGATGGAATCTTAGTAGAATCAGGATTACTCAGCGCAAACTCCTTTCCTACCGGAGCCCAAGTTTTCATTGACGATGAGCTAACAACAGCTACTGACAACACCTTGTATTTAAAACCAGGAGAATATCAGATTAAAATTGTTAAAGAAGGATATTCCCCTTGGCAAAAAACTCTGCAAATAGAAAAAGAGCTAGTCGCCCAAACCAATGCCCGACTCTTTCCGATCGCTCCAACTTTAACTCCGCTCACTTTTACTGGAGCAGAAAATATTCTACCTTCACCTGATGGGAGAAAAATTGTTTATTATACTGCCTCAGCCAGCACACAAGCTAAAAATGGGCTGTATGTTTTGGAGTTGACTGACAGCTTCATGCCTTTTCAAAGATCGTCAAGACAAATCGCTGAAGATGTGCCACTCTACAACTTAGCTGAAGCCCTGTTGATTTGGTCTCCTGACAGCACCCAACTAATGGTTCTCTCCGAACTAAAACAAGTATTAATAGAGGTTAATCAAAGGAACAGTTTGCAAAGTCTGCCAGACATTAGTTTCCGGCGCAGTCAAATTCTTTCTGAATGGGAAGAAGAAATTTATCTTCGAGAAAGACAATATTTGGCAGAATTTCCTGAAGAAATCTTAACAATAGCCACCGAGTCTGCAAAAAACGTATATATCGCACCTGATAAAAAGAAACTGCTTTACACAGCCACAAACAGTGCCACCTTAGCCGAGGGTATAGTGCCCCCTCTCCCCTCATCTAGTACTCAACCAGAAAACAGAAATATTAGCTCTGGTAAAATTTATGTTTATGATCAAGAGGAAGACAAAAATTTTGAGATCTCAATTACAACTAGTGAAGATGAATCAATAATTAAGGGATTGTTAGCTGATGATGCTCTAGCAAAAGAGCCCAGAAACCTACTCACCCAGCCAAGCGAGTTCACAAGACTTCAAGCTGAAACAATTTCACAAACTGCTCTTAATTTTAATATTTATTATAGTTCATTACTTATTAATACTCTTCAGTGGTTGCCAGATTCCAATCATCTAATGTTTGCTAGCAATAGTCATATTAGAATCATTGAGTACGATGGCACTAATAACATAACTATTTATTCAGGCCCCTTTGCTAAAAATTTTATCTACCCTTGGCCTGACGGCAGTCGACTGATTATTTTAACCTCATTTAGTCCAGATTCTCCTAAAAATCTTTATTCTATTGAGTTAAAGTAGTGACTATTTGGTATAGCCCAGTGGTGGGTCAAAACAACTCAGTTTTTAAATGGGAAACTTGGTAAGAAGTTTAAAAGAAATCTACAAAGACACGGAGTGTAGCTCAGATGGCTAGAGTGCGCGCTTCGGATGCGCGAGGTCGCAGGTTCAAGTCCTGTCACTCCGACATAAAATTGAAAAGTTAAAAATTACTATCGAGTAAACCAACTTTCTTCAAGCTTGATTTTCCCTCTAAATTAGAATAAAATAATATTATAGGATAGTTTGTCTTAACAGACAGATTTTTCTAGTTGATTTCTGAGTAAAAAATGCCACTAGCGGCATCTTTTTGCTCTTAAATCGTACCTTAACAGCAGCAGGGACTTGATTTTGCAAGAGCTTTTTGTTTCACAAAGGAGGAAAGAGGTGAAGAAGCACAAGGATACTTTTGGAGTAATTGTGATTTGCTTGTTTGTGGCAGCAATAATCTTTAGCTGCCTCGCAGATCCAAAATCCGAAAAGTACACGGTCCAAGGAGGCGACAGTCACTGGAAAATCGCTCGCGATCATTGTATGGTCTGGAGCGAGTACGAAGAGATGAACTACGGTTCTATCTCTGACATACTCCAACCAGGCACAGAAGTTTGGGTGAAGAATCGATGTCGCTAAAACCGATATCGCTAACCCAAAACTTCAGGCCGCGCGGCAATTTTGCCGCGCGGCCACCCATTTTTCCTCTAATCTAACACCTGCTGCTGTTCATCACTCCAACTACACTCTGAATATTCAAACCAACTATCAACTCATCTTGTATAATAAGCATTAAAAGCTAAGCCCTCATAGTTCAACGGATAGAACAAAGGTTTCCTAAACCTTCGATCCAGGTTCGATTCCTGGTGGGGGCACAGTTCTTGTCTTATAGCTCAATCTCTTCAACCAAACACAAAGTGTAAGCAGCTATCAATTGCTTATTTAGTTACTCATAAATTTCCAGTTAATTTTAAAAAACAGATAATTGCTATATAATAAGATATTATGATACAAAAAGAGCGAGAAATAAAACCTCCTGGCCTATCTATCGAAAAAGTTGGTGAAACTAAAATATTAGTTCCAGAATACCCCTCTGTTTTTTTTGAAGACGACTGGCAATTGATGCTAGACACCTTTACAAATTTTCTTTTTGAATTAGATTATCAAAGACGAAACCACAAGAAAAAAGGCCTATCATCCTCTCCAACAAGAACATTTGTGATTGGCCAAAAAATGTATTATTTGGTAGAAGATGTAAATGAAGGCGTAATTGGCGAGGTAAGATGCGCACCCATAGTGTCAAAAACAAACACAATGCTGCCCGAACTTAAATATTCTAGAAAGGACCACTCCATTGAATTAGCTGCTGAGTTTGAACCTAGTGACTTATTTTCTGGAACATTTAAAAGAGAAGAAATTTATTATCCGGATGAAGGGATCAAAAGTTTTGTTAAAAAAGATTTATCTCGGATAATAGAAGTTCCAAGATTGGGCTTAGATCTTCCCATACCAAACGCCAATGACTTTGACCACATTCATTTAGCATATTATTATGATCTTGAGGAAGATGATGAGTTACCGGCAGAAATATCTTTGCATATGAGAAATAAGCCTTTAAAACCCGATTTAGATAATGTAAACGAAGAAGGCGAATTAATTGGCGAAAGTAATTGGCTAGATGACATCTACGTTTTTAGAGATATTGAATTAGTAGATGGTCGCATCTTGATTCGATTAGACAATAATACTGAGGTTCCCTCCCTTGTCCAGGAACTAATAAGATTGCTCACAAATCGTACTACGGGAAAAGATTTAAGATTCGAAGCTAATGGCTAATTAAAGTTAAATTGTAATAATCTAGCTATCCTTAATCCCTCTCATGGGCAGCATACACCAAATCACCCATAGGCCAATCATAATCAAATAATTCTTCCTTCCCAAAAACAATATGAATTTCATTCTCAGCTGCCTCTTCTTCCGAAGAAGCATGAATTAGATTGAGTTGTTGACTCATGCCAAAATCTCCCCTAATAGAACCTGCTTCTGCCTCTCGACCCAAAGTTGTACCAACCAACTTACGAACTACAGACACAGCATCAATCCCCTCCCAAACCATAGCCACAATTGGCTGAGAACCCATAAACTCTTTTAATTCTGTAAAAAAATCTTTCTCACGGTGTTCAGCATACCAGCGGTTAAGCATGTCCTCGTTCATAACAGTCATTTTCATACCCACCAATTTCAAACCTTTTTTTTCAAAACGGCTAATTATTTCTCCAATAAGGCCTCGCTGTAGGCCATCTGGTTTGACTAAAACTGCTGTACGTGTTGGTTTCATCTTTAGATTAGTAGTTTATAAAAGTATTACTGCAACCTCTAGTATATCAAATACCATGTATAAAATACTAGAGACTAACTACCTATTCTAGCTACCCGCACCTCATTTTTCTGAATAATCTTCCCAGCCAATTGATTTACTTGTTTAACACTAACTTTTCTAATGCCTTTAATCATTTCATCAGGTTGCTCGATTCTATTTAACAAAATCCTACTTAAACCATGCTGTTGAGCCACTAATCTAGAATTCTCCAAACTCAATAAAATTTTTCCAATCAAATACTCTTGAGCTCTTTGTAATTCTTCTGCTGTAACCGGTTCACTGCCACCAGCGATTTTTTCGCATTCATTGATGATGAGCTCAATGCCCTCATCAGATCGATCCTTGTTAAGGCCAGCGCTCGTTTCTAAAATTCCGCCATCGTGGTATTGACTTACATCAGTATAAATATAATAAGCCAAACTGGATTGCTCCCTCACCACATGGAACAAACGGGAGCTGCGATTACCACCTAAAACTGTTGACAATACTGTCAGAACATAACGCTGTGGATCATCTCTCTTTAATGCCGGCCAACCTAAAACCACATGAGTTTGTTCTGTGTCTCGTTTATATTGCATCTGTTTCTTTTTTGAGATCGGATTGTCGGTTAGAAAATCTGCTCTTTTTTGATCGTGACTGTTCTCTCTCCCCTCTGGTTGACTATCAAAAATCTTTTCAATTTTATTAAAAAAATCTTCTCCGTTTAGGCAGTCTGCATCTCCTGCTAAAACTAAAACCATATTCTCCAAACCATACCATTCCTGAAGAAAGAGTGTTAATTTTTTAGAATTCAGTGCGGCCACACTTGATAAACTACCAGCAATAAAATGCTCCAAACCTGTTCCTTGAAAAACCATCTGTTCGAATTTATCAGAAATAAAATCATCAGGAGAATCATGAATCATTCTAATTTCCTCAGCTACAACTTGTTTTTCTTGTTCAATATCTTTTTCTCTTAGTAAAGGATGAAAGATCAACTCTTTTAAAATATTGAGGCAAAAAAATAAGTGGCTGCTTGCTGCAGTTACATAGTAGCCAGTGCTTTCTTTACTGGTAAAAGCATTAGAAATTGCGCCGATTCCATCTAAAGCAATTGACAAATCCAGGCTATTTGGATACTGTTTTGTCCCCTTAAAAATCAAGTGTTCTAACAAGTGAGCAGAACCTTGAAAAGCATCTGTTTCAAACCTAGAGCCAGTGTTAACTAGCATCATCGCAGTAACCGACTTTAATGCTGGCATAGGAACTGTGATAAGTTCCAAGCCATTATCTAAAACCTTATTTTTAATGTTAAACATAGTTAAATTTTACCACACTTGATCATTATATATTTTGATACTATAAAATATATTTTTATTAATAAAGATGGTTAAAATATAGAACTTAACCCGAATAAATTGCATAATATTATTACTCAGTTTTTAAAAAAAATTTAATCTTAAAATCGTATTTACCAGATGAAAATCATGTATTCAAAAACGTTAAAAAAATGAAAAAAGTAATCTAAAAATCTATAAAAGAACGCTCTTCTCTGGGATTACTTAACAAACAACAACCAAAAAGTAATTCTTTTTTGAATTTTAACTCAAATATTTAATTTAAAAAGTTTCTAAATGTATTTTCAAATTATTGTTTTTGAACACATTTTTTCTTGAGTAAAATAGAAAAATAAGGCCAAAATTAATAAATAAAAAAATTGGTACTTGCAATGTGTTCGATTTAATGTCATATTATTTTTTAAGCCCTTTAACAACCAATGGTTCCTAAATTCACTAATTTTAGTGGACTTAACACTTTCTTCGGTTTTTGTTCATTTCTGCTATTTTCACCTATTTTTGCAATTAATATTTTTTTGCAAAAATAACAATAACAAAAACCAGCCACTGAATGTGATGGCGATTGTTTTTAAAAACTCAGTAACAATTACTAAATTTTTATATTTAAAAACGATCCACACTGCCCAATGTCACCCATCACTTCATTACTGGCAAAGCTTTTCTTCATGTTTTGTCTTAACTTTAATTTATAAACTAATATTTTTATATAGTTTTATATAGTTAAGCATTACTCTAAAAGCCAATAATACTGACCATTGGTAACTAGATGGAGAAATCCAAGCTCGTCGGTACGCCAAACTTGCGAGAAGTTTTCTTGCAAAGTCTGGATTACCTCAAGAGCAGGGTGGCCAAATTTATTATTTAAGCCACAACTGATGACAGAAAATTCGGGTTGTGTAGTTTTTATAAAAAGCTCACTAGTACTGGTTTTAGAGCCATGATGCCCTATTTTTACTCCCTCTACTCTACCTATCAAACCTCTATCAATTAGTGCCAATTCATTTTTAATAGTAGCATCTGCCATCAATAAAAGTTCGAATTCAAAATAACGCAATAATAGAACGATAGACCGCTCATTCAAATCTCCATCATAAGCAAAATCTGCTCGTTTTACATCCGATAACATTGTTTCGGAAAACTCCATTATCCCTGCATTCATTGCATTAATTGGACTGTCAAAAGGTGACAAAACTAACAACTCTCCAGCAGGGGAAAAACTAATTTTACGGCCCAAAATACCATTACGAAACATAGCTTGCGATGATTGAGTTGTTTTTATTGTTAAAAGCAGGTTTTTGAACTCCTCAGTGTCTGCTACATCAGTTAAAATCAAATCTTTGACTTGATAATTCTCTAATACATCTGGCAAGCCTCCAAAATGGTCAGAGTGCGGATGGGTTATTGCAACCGCTTCTAACTGCTTATCCCAAAACGGCAGATGGTCATTGAGGCAATCTAGTCCTGAATCATTGTAGCCAGTATCAATCAACATTTGCCAAAATCCATACTTGAGCAAAATCGCATCTCCCTGACCAACATCACAAAATATTATATGAAGATTTTTATCTGGCCAATCTTGAATAACTCTGACAACTAAACCGAGAGCAACAATCATACAAAAAGTGGTAATTATTTTCATAAAAAATACTTTTACCAGATATAATTTTTGAAAAACCAAGTAAAATCCTTATTGCCAGCCCACATCAATTAGCACTTAGCATTAGCAAAAATTTTTATGTTTAAATGATCTATTTTCTGCCGGCTGCGCCTTTGTTGGATCCACCAACTTAGCATCCCCCAGCCCAAGAACCACAACCAAATCGATATCTGACTAAATTCAGAAATCTTAAGAGTCCCTGTTTCAAATCTAGCTAAAAAATGACTTAATTCAAGAAAAATTCTCAGAGGAAAAGTTAGAGTTAAACCAATAATCCTGGCGATAAGAGTAATATCAAAAATTTGAACCACAACACTTGCCAATGCGCAACAACCAAACCAGATCAATCCCAGAGTGACCAACAATGGCAACAGGCCAGCTAAAAAAGTATTTGTAAAAATTGACAACCAGCCAATTTCTCCCCAAGTAGAGCCAATTAAAGGCAGCAATGCTAGTTGAACAGAAAAAAATATAGAAAAATTTTGATAAAAATAACGGACAACAGAACGAATTAATGTTTTAAAAGACGACCAAACACCCCAAGTTTCTCTTGCTATATGCCTACCTAAAAAAAGCTTTTTTTCCAGTCCAAAAAATAAGGGATTTAAGATAATAATACCAGCCGTAGCTGCCACTGAAAATTGCAAAGATAAAGAGGAAGCTAAGCTAAAATCCAACAACAGAATGATAGCAACTGTAAAAACCAAAGACCAAAGCGGAGGCAACTGCCTAAATAATAACTTTCTAATTAACAAAGATAATACGCTCATAAACACCGCTCGCTGCATTGAAGGTCCTTGTCCGCTAATCATCCAGAAGAAACAGGTACCCAATAGCAGTAAAAACGTCTTTAAATAAGCGCTACAGTAGGTAACAGTATTTAAAATTAGTTTAATTGAAGAGATAAAAATAGCTACATTAAAACCTGACGCTGACCATATATGTAACATCCCCATAACTTTAAAACTATGATATAAACTGGAGTTAAGAGATTTTTGAGCCCCAAAAACCAGGCCAAACATTGCTTCTGTTAACTGTGCCCCAATAAATGCTTGGCTTAAGTTAAAGATATTATCTTTAAAAAGCAGAATTTGCGCTTGAAAAAAACTCCACCAATCAAAAAACGAATCAAAGACTAATTGTGAAATAAGAAAGAATTGATTAATCATTAAAATTTAACTAATTTTATTGCTGGCAAACACATCTAATCGTTTGCCAATCAAGCCTTGTTAATAGTGCTTTCTAACTCAAAACTGCTAATGAAAAACCCAAATTTTTAAAAATAATCTGATCTAGAACAGTTTAACTGCAGAATTAGCAAGAAATCTTAGAAATATTTGTCAATTTGTTAAAAATATTAACTGAAAACCTTCTGATTTTGGGTTTTTAATATTAATTGTAAAATTTGCAACATTATTAATATATCAATTCATTGATTAATAAACTTTAATCAATAAATGCAATAATTATTTGGACTTAAAAATTCTATACCCGAATAGTTAACTTTTGATATATTTTATACTCTTTAGATACCCACCCCACCCATTAACACAGCTTATTATTTTCTTTTTGTACAACTTTATTACTCTCAATTTAAAATTCTATCTTTTTTAAAATCCTATAGTTAAGTCCTCTATTTTTATAAGCGTCTTTTTTTACTAATTTTCTTTGTTTAATTTACTTATCACAAGCAAACAAATGGTTCTAATTTTTCTAATGTTGCTTGACCGATACCTTTAACATCTAATAACTCAGTTATGTGTAAATACGGCCGATTTTCTATAATTAAGACTGCTGTCGCTGGACCAATGCCAGTTAATGTTTGTAGTTCCTCACTACTAGCCAGATTTACAGAGATACAATCAGCTAGCGTTTCAGCCTGTTCTACATCGGCATCAGTATCTTCGTGGTAATAATCTAATCCCTGTTGGCCTGCCTCATCAGCTTGGCTGCCTTGTGTTTGTGATGCCCCAGACTGACCGTCATCATTGACACTCCCACCTGAATTAGTTTGAGAAACCACAGTGCTTGTGTTTAATTGCTGGCTGGCAAGTTGACAATACTCTGCTAGCCATTCTTGAAGCTCTAACTCCTGCTTAAAGGGGATGTAAATCCTCTGCTCGTCTTTTAGTCGAGAAGCCAAATTAAACTGCCTGACTAAATATTGCTGATCCGCATCTGCAGTTAAACCACCAGCCAGCTCTATTAGATCACCGATTCTGTGCAAAGAACTAATCTGGTAAACTCCAGGACTTTCAACCGCTCCCACAATTTGCACAATTATTTTTCCAAAAGATTGAGAATTAAAAGCTGATAAACTTGATTTAACCCCCTGAAAATCAACTGAATTTGTGCTAGAGTTAACTAAACCCAATTGAGCCTTACCAAACCCCTCTGATTCTTCTTCTAAAGACGCAAGCTCATCTGCAACCTGGACCAACTCTTCTTCAAACAACTGCCGTTGCTCATCTACTAGATAAACACACTCTGGTATTTGTGTTTCCTCAAGTAAATTCCATAAAGCCCAGCCAATGGAGCTCATGCCCATTATAAAAAGAGCCACCGAGGCTGTAATACGCCAAATTTGCTTGTGATTCTTGCTACTAATCGGCAGGGTTAAGTTAGAAAATTTTGGAAGATTTGGCTGTTTTGATATATCATCAGGTGGTGAATGATCGCCCTTGACCCCACCCCGCTTTTTAAATAAATGAATTTTTGGTAGTTTAAAAGACATGAAGCCAGTTTGGCTACCAAGCCTGACAACAAACTTACATTTTTAAAGGAAGTTGTTTAAGAGATAGATTTGAAGAAGATTGTTTAATAAAAAGATTATTTGAAGATTTAAAAAAATTGTCAAAAAAAACTAAATCTATGCTACTGCTACCAAAAAGCTATACTACCAGATTAACAATCTTACCCGGTACATAAATTTCTTTTTTAGCTGGAAGCTCGCCACCCTCTTCATTTCTTAGCCACTTTTTAACAGGCTCTAATTGTTTAGCCATTTGCACCACCTCTTCTTGAGTTAAGTCATCCAACCGTTCACTTTCTATTAATAGTTCTCCTCGCAACTTGCCATTAACTTGAACTGGAATGGTTGTGACATCTGCTAAAGCCAGCTGTTCATTAAACTCTGGCCAAGACTGCTGGTGCACACTCCAAAAATCATCTAGCGTTTGATCTTGACGAATCAAATTCCATAGCTCTTCAGCTAAAAATGGTGCCAGAGGAGCTATCAACTTAATCAAATCGTACAAATCCTGACTAGTCAATAAACTGGAACCTAACTCACCCTCCTGCT
Organism: uncultured Pseudomonadales bacterium; assembly: GCA_964449995.1. Classification (GTDB taxonomy): domain Bacteria; phylum Patescibacteriota; class Microgenomatia; order UBA1400; family PJMF01; genus CAYVBW01. The sequence continues at coordinate 22,487 of CAYVBW010000003.1, forward strand.
CTGACCGAATGCTTTTCCAGTCATTGGAGAACTCCATCAAGGCTGCAATGGCTGTGTTAAATTTATATTCTGATAAATCACTGCCAACTTTTTTAATCACAGCGTGTAATTTTTGTTCTAGCTGAGGATTACTCTGCTGAGGTTTTTTTAATTGACTAGCTTCAGCTACCAAATCGTACAATTTGTTTAAAAATCTAAAAACTCCCTGTACCGCCCGATCATCCCAAGGCTTATCAGCTTCCAGAGGACCAATAAACATTTCATAAATTCTAAGAGTATCTGCTCCATAGCGCTCAATAATCTTATCCGGATTAATTACGTTGCCCCGGCTTTTACTCATCTTCTTATGATCTGGACCTAAAATCATGCCCTGGTGGCGCATCTTGGCAAATGGCTCGCCATTAGCTAGCTCTAAATAACCCTGATCCCTTAAAAATTTAGTAAAAAATCTAGAATACAATAAATGCAACACAATATGCTCCGGGCCAATTAAGTAAAAATCAACCGGCATATATTGATCTAAGCGCTCCTTATCTGCAAACTTCTCTTGATTACGAGCATCTAAAAATCTTAAATAATACCAAGAGGAGTCTACAAAAGTATCCATGGTATCAAACTCTGGAATCCATCCTTCCCCGTCCTCAGCCCAACCTTTTTCTTGAATTAAATCCGCAAACTCACGAGCAGCGTATTCTTGAGTTCTTTGCAAAAATTCCTGAGAAGATTTAAGCGGAGACTCGCCCGTGGGTTTAAAATCAACATCGGTTGGTAGCAACCACGGCAAGTCTTTATCTTTAACTAAATGAGGCTTGCCATCTGGATCATAAATAATGGGAATTGGAGCTCCCCAATAGCGCTGGCGGGAAATCAACCAATCTCGCAATCTATAGTTAGTAGTTTTGGTAATTTCTGAAAAATCCTGAATTAATTTCTGGCTGCCCTCCAAACTAGTTAAACCACTATAATTCTTTCCCCCTGCTTTAGAGGCATCAGAGTTTATCATCACGCCATATTCAGAGGTGCAGACTTGAGGATGCTGATGATCGAATTCCTGCTCTTTGCCATCTACAACAATCTTATTGCCAACAGGAGCAATAACCGGCCTAATCTCTAAATTATGCTTAAGAGCAAACTGCCAATCACGCTCATCATGGGCTGGCACACCCATTACCATACCTGTGCCAACATGCCCCAACACATAATCACCTACAAAAATAGGCACTTCCTCTTGATTAACAGGATTAATAGCCGTCAACCCTGTCATAACACCTGTCTTTTCTTTTTCACCAATTTTACGCTCCTCTTCTGTCTTCTTGAATGCTTCATCTAAATAACTGTTAACCGCAGCCTGATGATCAGTCGGCACATGCTGCATCAACTTTAATTCTTTAAATTTTTCTGGAGAAACAACCAAAAAAGTCACACCAAAAATAGTATCAATACGAGTAGTAAAACAAGTTAAGTCATGCTGATTTTGTGCCAATTTAAAAGTAACCTCTGCCCCCTCGCTTTTGCCAATCCAGTTTAGCTGTTGCTGCTTGGTAGCCTGTGGCCAATCAACCTCATCTAATCCAGTAATTAACTCGTCTTTATAAGCAGTTATCTTAAAATACCATTGATCTAACTCTTTTTGCACCACCTCACTCTCGCAACGCTCACATAAACCCTCAATCACTTGCTCATTTGCCAACACCGTCTGGCAGGAAGAACACCAATTAACCATACCGACATCTTTATAAGCCAGTTTTTTTTGATACAACTGAGCAAACAGCCATTGAGTCCACTGATAATATTGCGGATGACAGGTAGCTATTTCGCTAGCCCAGTCATAACTAATACCCAATCTTTTTATTTGACGCCGAAAAGTGTTGATCGCATCTTTGGTGGTCTTAGCAGGAGCCACCCCGGTTTGAATAGCATAATTTTCAGCTGGCAAACCAAAAGCATCCCAGCCTACTGGAAAAAAAACATCCTTGCCCTGCATTCGATAAAATCTGGCCAAAATATCTAAGGCTGTTTTCGACTCTACATGACCGACATGTAAACCACTCCCTGAGGGATAGGCAAAGGCAAATAATAAATAAAAAGGATCGAGCGATTCACCCTGAGCTTGTTTGCCTTGGAACTTATTAATTGAATCTTGAAATAAACCAGACTGTTCCCATTTCTTTTGCCACTTAGGCTCTGATTCCTGGTGATCATAGCTGGCTTGAGTTGATTGGTGCTGAAACTGTTTATCTAACATAGTGGATAGTATATTATAGTATATGGTATTTGGTATGCGGTGTTTGTGGTATTTGGTATTTAGTATTTGGTATGTGGTATACGAGATACTCAGTTTTTAAAATTACAAGTAGCAATATAATAACTCAAATAACCCAACGCCTACCAGAACTCTGCACCAATCAAAAATAAAACTATGACTGCCCAAACTAAAAAAACCCTGGCCCAAACCATTGCTCTTGGTACCAGCATTATTTTGGCTTACATTTGGCTGCATATTCCTGCACTGGCGCAATATTCTCTGCAAGCTTTTGCAGTATGTATTTTACTCTACTTTATTCTCAAAAAACTTAACGATGCTGCTGTGTGGCAGGTTTTGCCAACCACGGCCGTGGATGAAATGATGCTGGTCACGTTTGCTTTTTTAATCTTAATCGGTGCTACTGGAGGCACCACCTCGGTTTTCTTTTCCTTAATCTTTGTTTATTTATTTTTTGTGTCCATGACCATGCTGCGCTGGACCTCGATTATCATTACACTCACCACTACTCTGTTCTTTTATGCCCTAAACCCTAATTTAACACAAAACCTCAACCTGTCTCATTTGGCAGGCATTCCTTTGGTGATGGTGTTTTTCATGTTTGCCAAACATCAATATGAACAGGTTAAGCAAAAACAAACTGTAATAGAAATCGAAAATAACAAGATCAGCAGTTATCAAATTTATCTTGAGGAAAAAGAGCATGAACTTAAAAAATCTGAAGATAACACTTGGGATTGGTTATATTTTTTTGAGAGTTTTATTTTTGGGTTTATTCAGCCTAAGCTAGAACAAATTATTGAAATGGCAGAGTTTGAACAAAACCTTGATGCTGTAAAAGGACAACTGGCTCTTATCAGACTAGAATTAGAAAAACTTAAAGTAAAAATCAAGCAACAGCAAGATGACAACTCCAAACCTAATGAAACCACTGACAAAAACAGCTAAAAACTATGACTCAGTTAATTGATTTTTTGCTCCAAACAATAGATAAAAAAATAATAAACAAAACCCGATTTGTTATTATATTTTTTTGCTTGGCAATATTTGTTAGCCTCATTGCACTTTTCCGTCCACAGCTGATCAAGGCGGAGCGACTTACTTCTGATTCATACATTATTCAGTTTGCTAACTTTAATATGGGTGCGGGCAAGTTTGACCCAGGAACGCTTTACAATGTTAGTTATACTCTAGGTCAAACAGCTGCTGGACCCTATGGCAAATTTGGTGAAGGAGAAGAAAGCTACTACTTTATTGGAGCCGGCTTTCAATATATTTATCAAATTGGAGAGTTTAAATTTACCATTTCTGATATTGATATCGATCTGGGAACTCTTACTCCAGGAGCTCATAATACTGGCAATAATACTCTAACTATCAGCACCAGAGGAGCAGGTGGCTACACTATATACACATACGAACAACATCCCCTCACCCACCGTGGCGGATTGGATTTCATTCCCGATACAGAGTGTGACGTAGGCTACACCTGCGACCCTGAAAATGCTAAACCCTGGTTAATGGAAAATGTAGAGGGTTTTGGTTTTAATGCTGCTGGTGACAGTGTGGCTGAAGATTTTACTAGTGCCAACCCTGTTTGTATTACCGATACCGAATGTTTTAGACCTTTTGCTGATGTTAGCGGTGGCGGAGTGATGAAACCAATCATGGGTTCTGATAACATTGCCCGAGCCGAACAAGCCACCATTACTTATAAAGCTGGAATCAGTGGTGCGCAGGCTGCTGGTCATTATGAAACCAGCATCATCTTTGTGGCGGTGCCGGGGTATTAGGGTACCGTGGTATTTGGTATTTGGTATTTGGTATTTGGTATGGCCCGGTGGTGATACCAAGTGCTCAATTTTAAAAGTGAATAACAAACATGTCTAATATAAAAAGAATCATCAAGATAAGCCTTATCTTAGCACTGCTGGTTTTCATAAGCAGTTTGTTGAATACAGTTAGAGCCCAAACTATAGATGCTCCTAATGAGGATTTTTCTATCTCGGTACATCCTCCTGTGTCATACGTTTATGTTAAGCCTTCAGAAAAACTGCGTCATACTTTAATAGTCAAAAACACAGGCCGAAGACCGCTAAGCATCTCCACAAATGTCACAGACTTTAAACCTGACGGCAAAACTGGACAACCAGTGATTCAGCCAGGAAGAATTTTTAATAAAGAAGCCAATCCTGACTTATCTTTTGGAGAACCTTTCACTCTTCAGCCAGGACGCAGTCACAGCGTGAATCTGCAGTTTGATGTCGCCGAAGTGGTGCAAGAAAAAGAATATCCTCTGGCTATTCTAATCAATGCCCACAGTCTAAGCCCAAAATCTAGTGATCAAGATGGAAGAATCCAAAACGCCACTAAAGCGCAAGTTGCCGGAACCGTAGTTAGTAACTTAATCGTTTATATTGGTCACGACGAAGACAACCAAGGAAAAATAGAAATTGCACAATTGAACCTACCCCTCCTGATTGATAGTTTTAGCGGAATTAGTTTTGATATTTTGGCACAAAACTCCGGCTCTACTGCTACCCTGATTCAAGGAAAGGCCGTAATTGAAAATATTTTTCAACAAACTATAAGTGAGTATATTTTTTACCCTGATTTTGTGCTAGCTGAGTCAACTCGCATGGTAAGAGGGGTTGAGTTTTCGCCTGACCTCCTCGATAATGACGGCTTATTAGATCCAAAAAAAGTGGATAATCTTTTTACTCGATTTGTTTACAAACCACCAATTTTAATTGGTGTTTACAATGTTCATTTAGAACTTTCTGGCTTGCAACAAACTGAAACTGTTATTGCGCTACCTTTTTCAATCATAGCCGCTGTTGGTGTAGGGTTTTTGCTATACTGGAGTCATAAACAAGTTTTAAAAGCAACGAAGAACAACTGATTGTTTATTTTTGTTTAAGCTAAAAAAGCTAAAACTTTAACAAACTTTTTCAAAAGTTAAATAAGGGGGTTGACCTAAATCTTTACTAAGTTTTAAAATCAACTCAGTATTGCTTTTAAGCAAATATCTTATTATGCTAGATACTAGAGTTAAAATTTAGAAAAAATAACTTATCCAATTACTAATATTACTAACATTTATTAAAATTTTCCCTATGACAAAAGTCCGCCCGGCCTATTTAAGGCTACTAATTTTTTCATTAATTGCTTTAGGACTGGTTTTACTTGGCCGGAACCAAAGTACCCAGGCAGGTAACTTAAGAGAAGTGTCTGTGGTCATGAGTAATTCTAGATTTTCATTTTTAGGTAAAACCACTGCCGTAGACGGTACTGTAGTTGATATTGCTATCGCAGATGGGCTTGATAATTATATCGTGCCAGGTACTACAGATGAAACCGATGTCTTGGTGGTGGGAGATACTCTAAATTTTGGCATCCCTGCAACACCAGTTGAATATGACATTCTGGAAGTGGTTGATGGCAACACCATTATAGTAGATGATGCTGCCGTGAGTCATCCCGATACCTTTTTCCTAGCTGAAACTAGTCAACTAACAGCCAATTTTAAAACCAGAGTGGCGGTAGACGATGGAGCTTTTGAGGTTTTAGTGCCGGCAGCAGCTGCCAACTCTAGTGATGGATATCCAAATCAGGGTTTCTTTGACTACGGAACTGCTGCTCCCACTGTAACCTGTGAAGCTGATACCCACACCATTACTACTCCTGGCTCATCTTCTGCAGGACAAACCGGAGCTGGTTACCCCTCAGGGACATGGCATGTTTACCGCTGCGTTTACACTGGTGCTGGGGATAATGACGATGAAATTACCATTACTATTAGCAATATCATTAACCCCTCACCTAAAGGAGATCACACCACCGGCGTTGCTGACACCTATGACATTTATGTAAGACATCTTGACAGTGGCGATGAAGAAGTTGATGTCACTAGAATAAAAATTGGAGTAATTGAGGCAGTTAGAGTTAGCGCAACCGTAGTCCCCTCTTTGACCTTTATTATTGAAGGTAATACTGACTTAAGCACACTCAGATGTGGCGTAGCTCCAAGTGTAGCAACTGATGCAAACAGCGTAGCGTTTGGAGACCTAATCGTTGGTACATTTATTAACGCAGTCCAGCGCTTGGAGGTAAGAACCAATGCCTCAGAAGGAGCAGTGGTAACTGCTTTATCCTATGATCAGCTAGGAAGAAACGGAGGGGCTTGTGCTGGTAAATTAACACCTGTTTACTCCATTGGAACTGGCGAATTTGAATGTATTTGGGATGCTAATGTAGCTACCATGAGTCATGAAAACGCTGTTGATTGGGATGATAATAGCGACACTGGTTTTGGCTATTCAATTGATGATTACAACTCTAACACCACCCCAGCCTTTGAATATGATACTGGAGGAGATGATTTTAGAGCAAAACACTTTGCCGACTATGACCGAGGAGGAGCTGGTACCCAAGAACCTCAGCCACTATTTAATTCCGGTGAACCAACCAATGACGATGACATTTATCTGTGTTATCGCATCAATGCTGATGCCCTGACTGCTGCTGGAGAATACCATACATATATCACCTACACAGCTACTGCCACCTTTTAAACCAAAAACAACAAACTAAAAAACAACATAACCTGTCCATGAAAAAATACTCCTTGCTTCTCTGCCTAACATTAGTAATTGGTTTGCTAGCAGCAACTAATCATTTTGTAAATTCTTTGCAAGCTCAAATTGGCAACCCCACTCCTGATCGCCAGGTGCTGGTCACTATGCCCCCTAGAACAGGTGAAGATGGTCAGATTAGAATTGAGCCAGGAGAAAAATATCAAACCAATATTAGAGTACGCAATGTTTCAGAACGAACTCTTACCCTAAGATCTTTTGCCCAAGATTTTATTGTCAGAGAGGATGGCGAAACTCCAATCCCAGTGCAAGACACTGTCACTAACCGCTGGAGCTTAGCCAATTGGATGGTGGTTGCCCCCAACCTACACACTTTGGCACCAAAGGAAACAGCAGAAATGAGTATTTTAATTGAAGTGCCAGAAAACGCTATGCCGGGAGGAAAATACGCCATGGTGGTTCACGAGCCAACTGATGGTACAGATCTAAGCGACGTCCAAGGTGCTATAGCTGCTATCAGCCAGCGGGTTGGAACTTTATTTTATGTAATTGTAGAAGGACCAATTAACGAAGAAGCTTACATCCGTAATTTTAAGTTTAAAAAATTTCAAGAATTTGGTCCTGTGCCCTATTCTTTCACAGTCCGCAATCAATCAGATGTTCATATTCGTCCCAGAATGAATATTGACATCTTTAATATGCTGGGCAAAAAATCAGACTCCATTACTGTAGACTCTAAAAACATTTTTCCACTTAATAGTCGAGACTTTGCTGGTAAATGGGATAAAATTTGGGGCTTTGGCCTTTATACAGCCAAACTTACCGCCAGCTACGGAGAAAGCGGTCAAGTTACTGTGGCCACGGCTAATTTCTGGATTGTTCCAGTAAGAATTATCCTATCCATACTCTTTGGTGGCCTGCTAATTGCAGCCATTGTCATGGCAACCAAGCGCTACAGCGAAAAGAAATATCAGCTAGAGCAAGAAAAAGTCAAAGAGTTGCAAAAAAAGCTTGACCAGTATGAAGAAGAGGGTAAAGAAAAGAAATAAGTTAAAACAATCTAGCAAGTAATTTAAAGGGTAATGGTTCAGTCATTACCCTTTTTGGTACCGGATCGTGGTATTTAGTATTTGGTATAGCCCGGTGGTGATGCCAAGTACTCAGTTTTAAAAGTGAGTAACAACTATGTCTAATATAAAAAGAATCATCAGGGTAAGTTTTTTCTTAGCACTGCTGGTTATCACAGGCAGTTTGTTGAATACAGCTAGAGCCCAAAGCTCTGAAGCCTACCCTACTCCCCCTCCCAGTGAAAAAGAAGTCTTTCTTAGCGCTGTTATGCCTGATATCGTGCCTCCAACAGCCCCAATTCTTATTGCTCCTGAGGACAATGAGCTGGTGAGCACTAATCGCCCCCAGTTTGTGTGGTTGGAGTCAACTGACAATGTGGCCATGTCTCATTATAAACTCACTATTGATGGAGAGCTTATTTTGGACAACTTAGCCACCCCAGGTACTTATGAGCTGTACAACCTATCTTACAACTCCAGTCTGGGATACTATTATTTAGATATTAAGTTTGACCTAGACCAAGGCCAGCATACTTGGAAAATTACAGCGGTTGATGCCGTGGACTTAACCAATGACTCTGTCACATGGAGTTTTACTGTAGACTCTATTCCGCCTCATTTTATCTTAACCCAAATTGGTGATGTTGAGGTCTCTATCTCTGCCCAAGATCAGTCTACAATTCCCGAAGAGCCAATAGAAATCTCTGTCAACGAACCAATGCTAGAAGCTTATGGAGAGGCTAACAGCACGGTACAGCTGACAGCTATTATTCCAGGACAAGATGATTATTATTCTGAAACATTAATTGATGGCAGAGGCAACTGGAACCACCGACTACCTATTCTACCAAGAGATACTGTCATTACTCTTAACTTTGTTATTATCGATTTAGCTCGCCATATTAGAGTTTTAGAAGGTGTTAAAATCATTATTCCTATCGATGTGATCACTATCCCCTTACCCACAGCAGTAACCACTGTTGAGCCTTCACCCACCCCTCATCCAGATATAATAGAACCTGAACCACCCAAACCACCCGTTGAGATTCCCTATAGACCTCCTAAAGAAATTGTTTATGAGATTATCCGCTGGTTAACTCCCACTCCTATTTGGCGTATTGCTAGTAGAGATCCTTTTCAAACCTGGCTGCAGTTTGTTGGTCCTTGGTTGGTTTTAATCATAGTGGGTTGGCCCGCAGCTCTTGCCACTCTACTTCTAGCCAGAAAGTTTGGCCTACTGATCTCCGGCAAACACTTAATCAAAATTTGGCAGGCTTTGGGCGTTATTCCCTATGAAGATAGAGAGGGATGGGTCTTTGACAGTAGATTTACTCAATGGTTGGAAAAAGAGTCCAAAAAAATATGGTTGGCTGAAACAAATTTAATCAATCTTGGAATTCCTTTTGCCCAAATCATTGCTATTAGTCAACCCTCAGACCCAAGCTTTCCACCTTTTTATCAAACAGTATTAACAGACCAACAGGGCTTGTATTTGCCACTAAAGCTACCCCTAAATAAATACCGCCTATCAGTACAAGCTCAGGATTACCGCTACCCCACCTTACAACAAAGACCTGAGGACATAGAATTGATAGATTTTTATAAAGCTGAAGAACAAGAGGTTAAAATAGACCAGACTAGTTTATCGCTGCAAATACCGGTTGATACAGTTGATACTACAGAGAGCTATACTAGAGGGAAAACTAGCTGGCTTAGAAAAATACAGTTGTGGTTGGCTAAAATTATTGTATTTAACAACCCAATTGTATTGGTCAACATTATTTTAGCCAGTGCAGTGATCTTATTCTGGCCCAGTGTAGTTAATCTCGCAGCCCTGACTCTATACTTAATTCTGGGACTGTATTATCTGTTTAAACAGCCCTTGTTTGGCAATATTCGGGGTCTAGTGATTGATAAAGATGGCAATTATGTACAAAACGCCATGATAAGGCTTATTAAACAAGATGGATCTAAGCAAACCTTTACAGCACTAACCAATAGTCAAGGAGAGTTCTGCTACTACTTTAAGAGTGGTCGCTTCAGACTAACAGCCAGCAAGCCCCAATATAAGCAAGTTGTTGATGCTGAAACTAAAGATGAGGTTCAGGTTGACGGGTGGTGGCATCAAAAACGGCTGGTGGTGGTATCTGGTATCCATGGTATTTAGTGTTTGGTATCCGTGGTATTTGGTATTTGGTGTTTGGTGTTTGGTATGGCCCGGTGGTGGGTCAAAGCGGAGTGGTAAAAAACGCTCCACAAACTGTACCCTACGAACCGCTCCCAAACTTACACTAACCCAGCTAATCAACTCAGCAGCAAATCTACCCTCTCCTCCAAATCATATCTCCAACCCACTGCCCTACTTTTTTGTCTTTTCCCGCTAGTTGGAACAAGATACCCGAGGATTTAACCAAAAATCAATCACAACTTAAGGATCCTATAACAAAGTAGTTTTTTCATTCTATAACTGCCAATTCAAAATTTTCTTAAACCTGCCCTGTTTTGTACATTTTGCAGCCTGATTCGCTAAATCTTTGCCATTTTTTTAATATTATAAGGATGCAATAATAAGTAAGCTTATTCTTGCATAATTGCCGATTTATTATTGCAACCTCTGGAGTGGTAATTACCGCAAATTGACCATTGTGCTTATAAAGTGATCAATATGATATTTAATATCAAGTGAATTACTTGAGGTAAAGTACACCCGAAAACGATTTTTACTGACTTTACATCAGAAATAGAATTTTGAATTCGGGAATTGTAATGCGAAGCGTGTTTTAAAAATCAGCTAAAATGATTTTTAAGCTTATTTAGCAGCGATAAGCCATTCTCTACTTGAGAAAAATAGTAAGAAATTAATCCATGATCAATTTCCAAATGCCTAATTAAACGATCATAAACCGAATAAATACTCTTTTTTTGCTGATTGCTCAATCTTTTAGATTTAGATTTTTTGGTTAGCATATTTTCTAATTGACTGCCAATATCAGAGTAAGCTTTGATTAATGATCTCAACTCAGTTTTTTGTCCTATAATTTTTAACTGATCACCGAACTCCAAATTGTCATATTTAACAATTATGACACAGCCACGATAGGCTTTCTCTAATAAATCCAGCAGCTTGTCAGTTAACTTTCCAGCGTGCAAATAAACTCCTCTCTCTAAAGCAAAGCAATACTCTTTTAATAAAACAGTACGCAAGTATCGAAAGTTTCTGTCGATTGCTGGAGGCTTTAAAAACACAATCATGCACCAATCACCCTGCCATGGTTCAGTCTGTTGGTTTAAAACCGGAAAATCAGCCTCTAACTGACTCTTGCCATGAGTACTAATAGTTAAGTGCAAATCTTCTGTTAAGCGGTCGCTGAATAATAAATCGCTTCTCTCTAAATGCCTAATTAATGACAGACGCCCCTCCTCAGTAATCTCAGGAATAATGATAGGAACCTGCTCATAGGCAACTCTGCGACGCTGCTGTTGCCCGATCGGGTAAAGCCACATTAACAGTTTTTTGCTAGTAAATTTCATTTCAGTAGACAGTTCTTAAATACTAATAGTGACAAATATTTTAATGTTTGGTTTTTGACTTGATGAATCTAAGTTTAAATAATGATCAACGATAATTGTCCAATCTTTACAAAACAAACCTTAGTTGCAAATTACTCAAAAATATAACTATATCTTTTTACACAATCTAAAAAAGTTTTCCACATAATTGCCTACCCGAATCTAACAACTTACAATTTTTAAAACAAATTTTTTTACTTTTTATTAATTATTAAATCTTTTTTACCCCTTTATCCAGAGTTAAAGATAATAAATTTTACTTATTCAACTCTATCCACAAAACCTACTCGCAAATTCATCTTCACATAATACACATATTTTACTGTATTTTGCAAGTAGTAAAACTGTGGAAAACTTTGGTAAATCTTCTTGTTTTTTAACCCAAGTACTATATATTAACTTTGCCCGCAATATAGTTTGATAGCATTTGATAGTTTATTCCAGCTTATCTTTGTACAACTTGCTGAAAAACGGTTTTTTTTGCATTTTCAGTTTTCCTCAAAAACAATCCACAGCTTCTCTGTCAGCCATTTTCTGCCTGAAAACCAGAGGTTGAATTTAGCTTGACATTTTTCTAAACTTTAGTCATTACTTAAACGTCTAATGAATCTGGAGTTAGACAAAAAACAAAAAAGGACCAATAAAACACTGTGACTGCCCAACAAAGATACATCTCCAGCGTTTTAACAGCTTTTTCAACATTTTTGGAAAACTTAGACCCAAAAAAGCTTACCAATGACAGCGATAGGTCTAAAAAAGACCTAAAAATCGAGTCTCAAAAGCTTTTAATCAAGTTTTTAAACTGGAAAAAACAGTTTACAAGCTGGAGCCCAGAGGAAATAGAACAATTTGTTGCAGACAACAAGCTCGAAACAAAAAACGAACCAGCAGCTGTTACTATTTTGACCCAGTTTGTTAATGACTATCCTCCGCTCCAGACAAACATGTTCCTCCAGGAATTCTTGTTAGCACTTCAAAAAGAAAACTGCTCGCAATCTACCATAAAAAATTATCGCAGTGACATCAGCCAATTCATTCAATCTTCAGCAGCAAAAACTATTGACTCATTGCTAACAAAAACCAAACTAGATGCTTTTTCTCTAGAGCAAAAGCAAAAAGGCCTTAAAAGCTCCACTATTAAACGCAAATTCAGCAGTGTTATTCAATTTGGGCTGTGGCTAAAAAATGAAGGATTGCTGAGTGACCCTCCCCAGTGGCTAGAAGTAGGGTATGTTTATGAGCTTGAAGAAAAAAAGGGAGAAAAAAACCAGAAAGAAGAACAGGAAAAAATAGTAGCAGTCGCAAGGGTTAAGAAAAAAATTCAGCCTGAAGAAGCAACTCAATTAGCAAAAAAAGCACCATCAAAACAAAAAGCCATTCCAGCTAAAGCCATCACGGTTCAACCTGGTAAGCGCAACTTATTAAATCTAAAAGATAAAAAAACGAAATCAGGCCAAGAAGTCATCAGTACCACCAACACTAACTCAACAAAACCCTCTGCCCTGCGCAATCAAGAAAAAAGAGCTCAGGTAAAAAGCGGTCTCAGCCAACTGTCAACTAAAATCTCAGACGACATAAAAGAAAAATTTAATCAAACATTTAACCAAGCCAAACAAACCGCCAGCCAAGCAAAACAAGCCACAGCTCTTAATATTCTGCCTTACATCAACTTAGCAATCATCATCCTATTTTTTCTGGGGCTGGGCTCGCTGGGATACAAGCAACTTATCACTAATGCTCCTTTTCAGTATGCTTTTCCCAGCACGCCTACCCCGCCAGGACGCACCTTGTCATTTCAAGGCCGGCTAACCGACCCGGGCCAAAATCCTATCACGCAAGATAGCGATATGGTCTTTATTTTGTATGATGCCCTGACTGCTGGCACAACCCTATGGACTTCCAACACCTGCACCATTGAACCTGACCAAGATGGAATCTTTACTGTTGGTTTGGGCGATACTACGGAATGTGGGCCAGCCATACCTGATGGCGTCTTTACTGAAAATCCCAATGTGTGGTTAGAGGTGGCGGTTGAAGGAGAAACCCTTGCCCCACGCCAGCCAATTCGTACAGTAGCCTATGCAATTAACGCCGAAACCTTGCAGGGTTATCCCCTAGCAGCCGACACTGGAGCTACCAATAATACCGTTTTGGCAATGAACAGCTCAGGAGAAGTATTATTGGGCGAAACTAACCCAAAAATTGAAGCCACTGGCACTAGCCTCACCCTAGAAGCCAAAAGCTTACTACTCAACGCCACCGGTGGAACGGCGGACATTCAACTAACTGCCACCAACGAAATTAGTTTAATTAGCTCAACAGGTTTGGTTAATTTAAACAATTTGCTATATGTAGAGGACTCTACCGGCGGTATTGGTATCGGCACTACTGAACCGGGAACTGCCAAGTTGGCAGTAATGGGCGGAAATATGGGGATAGGTACTACCACTCCATCAGAGAAACTACATGTAGAAGGTGGAGGTATAAGACTAGGTAGTACTTCAGATGCTAATAATGTTTTGGATACTGCAGCTGCTTCTGGAGCTCCATCAGGAAACTTATATTGGGGTAATAGACAACTAGTAGATAGTGCTAATATTGGTAACTTTGGAGTAGCTAGTGTTACCAACAGTGATGGTACTTTAACTATCTCTCCTACTACTGGAGATGTCATAGCTTCTCTTAATTTAGCTAATGCTAATACTTGGACAGGAGCACAAACTTTTAATGATTTGACAATTGCAGATACTAATGTGTCTTTAACTGGAGCTTCTACCAACTTTGCTTCTACTGGCAATATCTCTTTTAATACTAATCAGTTGTTTATTAACCAAAGTAGTGGAAATGTGGGGGTGGGGACAACAGGGCCAAATTTTAAACTAGACATAACTGTTTCTGGTGACGGTGATGGGGTAAACATTAAAAACCCCACAAGCGATGGGACTATAGAGTCTGCGGGATTCCAATTAAAAAATAATCAGGGCGGTGATGGCTCTTTCTTTAAGTTGTATTCCGAAAATACTGGGGTCTCTGCTTTAAATAGCCTTTTATATATAAAAAATTCAGTTGGGAGCATTAGTTTTCTTGCAAATACAGGAAGTAGTATTGGTTTTGGTATTGGGAATACGGCTGCTAATGCAGATGATTTAGTAATAGCAAGTACCGGCAACGTCGGAATTGGGACGACGGAACCTAAAGTAAAATTAGAAATCGCAGGAGATACAGGATTTACCTGGTTTGATTCTGACTCAAGAGCTAAAGCTAATGCAACCACAGGAGGTTCTTTTGCTGTGTTTACTCCATCAGTATTTGGAGTTGATGGAACACATAATTCTGGTCTAGCAATAGATGGTTCCTATTCGTCATTAACATCCACTATAAATATAAAAGCTTTTGGCGTTTATACAGGCAGCTATCGCTCAAATCTAGCTTTTCATACAACCAACGGTACCTCAATAAACGAAGCAATGAGAATTAACCATCTCGGCAACGTCGGCATCTCCACCACTACTCCAGGAGAAATTCTAGATGTAGTGGGTAATGTTCAGTTTAGTGGTGCTCTTATGCCCTCAGGTAATGCAGGAGTTAGTAGTTATGTCTTAACCTCTGCTGGTACTGGTAGTGCTCCTACTTGGACAGATCCATCTACTTTGGGTACTAACTATTGGCAGAGAAATAGTAATACACTCTCTCCTGCTACTATTACTGATGCTATTAGTGTTGGCAGTACCACTCCCTCTAGTGCTCTCTTTTATGTACCAGGTACTACTAATAATGATGCTTACTTTAATCTAGGTACTGGTAATGTAGGGATAGGTACCACTACTCCTGGCTCTGCTCTCTCTGTTGTGGGTGCTATCAGAAGCAGTAGCCTGTCAGCAGGAGGAATAGTTAAAGCAGCTGCTACTACTGGAGAGTTAGAAATAGCAACAGCCGGTACTGATTATGAAGTACCACTTACATTTGAAAGTGGTTTAACTAGAAGTGCCAATACAGTCAGACTAGGTGGAGCTCTCACCCAAGCTACTGATATCCCTCTTTCAGGTCATGATCTTACCTTTTCAGGAGCTAGCGGTAACATCGGGATTGGTACTACCACTCCTGCCAACAGACTTTCTATTACTGGAGATGCTGATATTACTGGCAACCTTGGCATCGGCACCACCACTCCAGGATATAAACTAGACATTGCAGGTACTGGTACTCTCTTTAGAATAGCCTCAGGTGGTACTGACCTTTTTACTGTTACTGATTCACTTATTACTTCCAACCTACCTCATACTTTTACCTCCAGCGGGGATGTGAGTATGGCCTACAACCTCTACTTTACTAATCAGTTGTCTAGCAAGATTGAAAGCTATGGTCCTTTTAGTATTATTGCTGGAGAGCCACATGAATCTAATAACCTTACTCTAAAAACTTTTAATGCTGGTAGATTGCTAGTAGAGAGTTCCAATTTCTGGGTGGATTATAACAATGTTGGGATAGGTACTACCACTCCATCAGAGAAACTACATGTAGAGGCGGGAGGTATAAGACTAGGTAGTACTTCAGATGCTAATAATGTTTTGGATACTGCAGCTGCTTCTGGAGCTCCATCAGGAAACTTATATTGGGGTAATAGACAACTAGTAGATAGTGCTAATATTGGTAACTTTGGAGTAGCTAGTGTTACCAACAGTGATGGTACTTTAACTATCTCTCCTACTACTGGAGATGTCATAGCTTCTCTTAATTTAGCTAATGCTAATACTTGGACAGGAGCACAAACTTTTAATGATTTGACAATTGCAGATACTAATGTGTCTTTAACTGGAGCTTCTACCAACTTTGCTTCTACTGGCAATATCTCTTTTAATACTAATCAGTTGTTTATTAATCAAAGTAGTGGAAATGTGGGGATTGGGACGACGAGTCCAGAACGAAAATTAGAAATTACTGGAGGATCATCTGACGGCATTAAAATCAGTGGCTCATCAGTAATGGAAACTTACTTTACTGCCGAAAGATGGACATTAAGAAATATATACACTGGAGCAGGATGGGCAAGACCACTGATGCAATTTGAAGATGCAGCTGCTTCTTCATATTTCCAAATTGGAGGATACGGTAGCGGTCAATCATTTTACTATGGTTATATAGGGAATGCTTATAATGATGCAGTACTTAAATGGAAAACCGATGGAAGTTTTGGGGTCAACCTTAGTAGTACTACTCATCCCAGCCATCCATTTCAGGTAGGAGCAAATAGCTTAGTTGTTAACTCTTCAAATAACGTCGGCATCGGCCTCACCAACCCCAGCAGAGAACTTCAAGTCAATGGTGGTATCAGAGCCAGTGACTACTATTCTTCTGATAACACTGCTGGTGCTACTTCTACTGTTTCAGGACTGGTATTTAAAAATGGACTTTATACTTCAGGAAGCATTAGTGGAGTTGATGATTATGACCACTGGAAGATTGCTGCTGATGGCACTGCTGGCACTGAAGAAGTTGGTTCTGGCGACACAGTCACTATTACTGGTCATACTGCCATCACTGCCACTAGAGCAACCAGGAATATTAGCATATCAGTTACTGATGGTTCTATTACTAATACACAACTTGAGTACAATACTGGCCAACACTTAACCACTACCAGCTCACCCACCTTTTCTAAACTCACTTTATCCAGTACTGACAATAATACTATTGATCTATCTGGCAATACTGCCGGGATTACTTTCTCTAATGCTTTAGGTGGTACAAACCAAATTATCACAGCTGGCAATTCTCATCTTGCTTTAATGCCACATGGAACAGGGAATGTGGGAGTGGGGACAACGAGTCCAGGCACAGACCTTGATGTAGTTGGTACTGGTCGCTTCTCATCTACTTTAACTGCGTCTAACGGACTTACTTTAACCACAGGTGCTCTAAATCTCACTTCAACCTCAGGAGCATTATCGCTGTCAGGACTATCTGCTTCCTCCATCTCAACCGGAGCCAACAACTTAACTATTACTGCCGGCAACTTTAACACTACCTCAACTGGTATTAACTCAACTGCTATTGGTGCCACTACTCGCTCAACCGGTGCTTTTACTACCCTTGCAGCCAACTCCACAGTGACTTTTTCTGATATTAGTGGTGCAACAGAAACAGATGCCCTTATGATTAACAGTTCTGGGGTGTTGAGTAAGCGAACCTTAAGCGCTGTCGCTTTTGATGGCTTTACTGAAGTTGATCCCACTTGGGAAGGAGATGCTAACCTCACCAGCGATATTGGCAGAACCGGCAACGTCGGAATTGGCACTACCACTCCCAACGCGAAACTAGAGATTAGTGGTGACATCCGTTTGAGAGGTGATCTATGGTTTAGAGATGCTCATCGATATTTAGGTACTCAAACTAATCATAATCTTTACTTTAGAACTAACAACGCCAATAGAATGACTATCTTAAGTGGGGGGGATGTGGGGATAGGAATAACAACTCCATCAGAAAAACTACAAGTATCAGGTAATATCTGGACCCACGATAGTTGGATTGGAGGACAGACACTTTATGTAGGATCGGGAATGGCAGCTTCCGGACAAAATGGCCCCCAAGATAAATTCTATGGCAATGCAGAACTTAATTTTAGCACAAGCACAGGTAAAAAAATCAACTTTCTTGATGGCTGGAACAAAGATATTTATGTCACCACTTCACTACTTAGAATTAGAAATCATGAATCCGGGGCAAGTAATCAATATATAGAGATACTCTCAGACACTGGGTCAAATGCTCGTATTGATTTAGGTAGTTTCAATGACGATGGTGATGTAATCACGCCACAATTATCTGTAAGAACTGGCACAGGCAATGTGGGTATTAGCACCACTAATCCTATTTCTATCCTTGATATAACCCAAAGCGGAAACACATCTCAAGTTCATATAGGAGCAGCTAATACAGGCATGTTCCTTTCAAGTGGACTGGATTCTCAATTTACTATAACTGGTGGGGCAAAAAGACTTTCTAATGGCGACTGGGAGGCAAGAGCTACTACCGCTTCACATATTGGCTCCTTCGATGGAAATATTTCATTCGTTAAAGCAACTGGATTAACTGTAGGCAATACTTTTTCTTGGGATGAAACTATGAGGATCCACCATAGTGGTAATGTTGGTATTGGCACTACTAATCCTCGCTCAATATTAAACATTAAAGGGGGAGGGCTTGGTATTGGTTCTGGCGATGCTATTAGCACTACTGATGGAGCAAGAAGAAGCATTCAAATCGCCTCAGATACCTCATACGGAGGAACGTATGACGACCATTCAGGATATTTAATGTATTCAACAATGCCTGGTGGGTGGGGAACAGCGCAGCTTCACTTTGCTAGATCCACCAACTGGGGAACCTACGACTCATCTCCAACTCTTAGTTTATCTGGGCAAAACGTCGGGATTGGAACTACTGATCCATTTACTAATCTTCATGTAGACGGGGGTACTTATATTGATGGTGATCTAGGCTTGGGTAAAAACCAACATCATGCCTTGGGCAAAAACCCAAGTATGGTGCCCAACTGGAGTTTTGAAGTTCAAAATACTCCAGGTAGCTATCCAGATGGATGGGAATCGTGGGGAGGTACTGGCTCATATTCAGCTTACAGATCTGCTACTTGGAGAAGGCATGGAGACTATAGCTTTGCATTACAGGCAAATAACTCTAGTAGCCATGTAAATGCTAGATCTGCATGTATTCCTGTCACGGGTAGCACCACATACCAACATGCCTTAAGCATCAGGTCTTCAGCTAGCACCAATAAGGGTCTAGTCTGGAGGATGACGGAATTTAAAGATGCCAGGTGTACTTCTGGATCTTACATTAGAGATAGAGAGTTAATAGCTTTTGATGCTGGCGTTAGTACCAGCTGGACACAGCACACCAACACAAGTTCCTCAACTCACTCAAATACCAGAGGAGTAAAAATTCACATTCATAATTACTTCCCCAATGTAGCAGCTACCTTTTATATTGATAGGATTGTGATGAGAGAATCAGCCTATAATAATACCGACCTAGCAGAAATGGTTCCAGCAGCAAATGAAAATATTACTCAAGCAGATATTGTAACTATTGATAAAGAAACAGGAAAAGTTAAACTAGCTACAAAACCCCATGACCCTAGCCTTTTTGGCATAGTGTCTACTGAACCCGCAATCGTTCTTCATAGCGAAAATGAAGATATGCCTAAAGCTACCGTTGCTCTAGCAGGACGTGTGCCAGTTAAGGTTTCAACTAGTAACGGTCAAATTAGTTCAGGTGATCCCATTACCTCTTCTAATCTTCCAGGAATTGGAACTAAGGCTACTCAAGCGGGAACCATTATTGGGAATGCCATGGAAAGCACCCAGGAATGGAATGAGGATGTTTGTCCGCCCGTTTCATCTCTTGGAGATATAGAATGGCCAAGGGATGATGGCCTTAATCCAGAAAAACCATGTTTTAGGCTACCAGATGGAACCTATGTTGGAAAAGTAGTAGTTTTCGTCAATACCTCCTGGAGTGACTCTCAAGTATATTTAACAGATACTGGTGGTATTAGAATTATTGGTGAAGTAAAAGATGGAATTGAAAGATATCAATTACAAGATGAGGATGGCAAAATTATTCACAGAGTTGGGGCTTTTAGCGAAGCTGCGATTGCCAGATTAAGAGCTGGTTTAGTTGAAACCAGTAAAGTGGTTGCTGAAAACGCTGATGTAGCCAAAGCTAACATTAACAACCTCACAGCCCAAACTTTTCAATCCACTTCAGGCACCATCAATAAGCTCACTACCAACACCCTAAAATCAGCCAAAGCCACCATTGAAGAGCTCACTACCCAGCGAGTAAAAATTGGCAACTTCTTCCTAACAGAAAAAGATGGCAAACTCCAAATTCAAGATAAAGATCAACAAACTGTAGCCACCATTGATCAAGACGGCAACACTCAACTCACTGGTAATTTAACTGCTCAAGGAACAATAAGTAGTCCTGAATCCTCCACTACTTCAAGCACCACCAGTACCAAACTGGCAGAGCTCATTGCTGATGAAATTCAGGCTGGAAAGATCACAGTTGATAACTTAACCACCGAAGGGTTAACTGCCACCGGCAGTTCTAAACTAGCCCAGCTAATGGCAGAAAATGTTGAGCTTGAAACTTTGTTGGCTCAAGAAGTTCAAACCTCCAGCCTGCAAGCCGAAGCAATTCAAACCACAGACTTAACTGCTACCGGCAGCAGTAGGCTGGCTCAACTAATGTCCGATGATGTTGAAACTGAAGATTTAACTGCACAAAATGCACAAATTGCACAAGCTGATATTTCTAATGCGGATATCAACACTGCTCGTATTAATGAACTAGAAATAAGCCAAGAGCTAAGAGCCCAAGCTTCTCGCTTTGAACAACTTGAATCCAAGCTGGCTGACTTTGAAAGAATCCAAGCTGACACAGCCCACATCATCAGCGGTCACATCGACCAAGCCACCTTTAATCAAGCAGACTTTGGCAGCGCTACCTTTGACACTGCTACTATCAGCGGTACTTTATATGCAGATGTTATTGCCGGCTTTGAGGAAAAAGTGGCCCAAGCTTTCCGCCAACCTAGTTTATTGGGTAATTTATTGGGCAACTCTGCCTCAGTAAACGGCAACGAAGTGGTGGCCATTGTTGATAGCGCCGGCTATGAAGCTACTGGCAGCAGCGACTTGCGCAAAACTGTAGCAGAATTAAACTTATCTGACGACGATGTGGTTATTGCTCCAGCTGCAGCTTATATTAATCAATATTTAGAAGTTAACGGCACGGCTTACGTTAACGACAGCCTAGCAGTCAACAATTACATTGTGACTGGCGATGGGTTAAAAATGGCTGCTAACGTAGGCATGGCCTCTATTGATTATGTTAGTAAAACCGATCCTAGCTCCTCTACTTTATACATCCAGCCTTCAGGTATGGGTAGAATCAACTTAATGGCAGGAGTGATGTCAATCGATGCCACTGGTCAAGTTACTATAGTCGGAGATATGAGAATTATCGGAGATGCCAGTGTTGATGGCAATTTATCTGCCAACACCCTACTCACCAACTTGATTGAAGCTAACGATTACGACCAGCCCACTCAAATCAAGCTAGGTGCTTACACTGACGAATACGGTAATGTGATTTACGGAGAGGTAGCCGGCGATGCGACTGAGTCTGCCCAGATCAAACACTCTCGACTGGAAATTATTGATGAAAGTGGCTCCCCTGTTGCTACTATCAGCGCTACTGGTCGAGCCGAGTTTGCAGACGGATTAGGCATCGGGCAGGAAGACTTATCTGAAAGCGACACCACAGAAACGATCACTGACAAAACTTCAGGTCGCGCTCAGCTAAAATCAGGAGAAACCCATATCGTAATCCGCTCTAGCAAAATCACCCGCAACAGCCAGATCTTTGTCACGCCTTTGGGATCAACAAATAATCAGGTACTTTATATAAAATCTCAAGTGGCGAATGATCCAACAACTCAGGATGTGGAAGGATTGTTTGTGGTAGGTTTTGACAGACCAGCAATTTCAGATGTCATGTTTAACTGGTGGATTGTCAATTAGTGGTATTTGGTATCTGGTATTTGGCATGTTTTTATGGGCTTGTTAGTAATTTCAAGCTCTATGGTAGATTTCACCACCGGGCTATACCAAATAACAGATACCAAATACCACAGTACCACCCCTTATCGGTCCATCAGCAGCTTAATCCTCTTGCGGATCACCTCAACTCTTTCATCCTGCTGACTAACCTCGTCTTCTGATTTCTCTGCAGATTGCTTTTTTGACAAATCTGACAATTTTTGCAAAGCCTGTAAAACTGATTCTGGCTGATACTGTTCAAGATTATCAACCGCTGGTTGCTTCTTGGCTGGAGTTGATGCTTCTTTAGTCGGTTGGGTTGAAGCTTCAGCTGGAGCTGTTTCTGCTTTATCAGACTTAACTGGAGCTGAAGTTTCAACTTGTTCTGGACTAGCTTCAGCTATTGTTTTTTTAACTTCCTGCTCAGCCTGAACAAATTCCTGTTCTTGTCTAGAATCTTGTACTGTTTGCTTGCCCTCAACAGTGACAGGCACCAGTTTAGCCACTACTTCTCCGTAGCGTTCAATTAAAAACTCTTGGTGTTGATACTCTACCTTACTAATTAAGTCTGAAAAATTGTTGCGTGCCTCAGAGGCGGGAATGGTTTGAGCTTGTGCCATAGTTTGAAATAATAGTTGTTATTAATCTCAAACTACGACAACTCGTACAAAATGTCAAATAGAAAAATCAGCTAACTATGTTTCATTCTCTCGTCAAAAGTTAAAATCTTTTGTTGATACACTTGATTCCAACTTAATAAATAACTATCAACAAAGTGAAAACCTTGCTGATAGAATGGCCACAAGTTTTGTAAAACCAATCTTTGATTTACCCGTAACCAACGTTGCCCCAGCAATACCTGAAATTTTTGAGCTATCTCGTCTCTATCAACTTTATAAAATGACTCTAAAACAAAACAACACTCTGCTATGACCAAAGGCACAATAAATAAATTAATCCTGCCCTTTTGAGCCAAGCGAAACCATTTTTTTGCCTGGTTAAATTGTTGAGGTTGGTCTTTGACTAAAAACCTCAATATTATATTTGTATCTACAATTGTTTGAGAAGGCTGATTCATTCTCTTAATAATTAACTAATGAAGGTTTTATGGTTTTGACCAATCTTTACTAAATGTCTTTCTGGCTTGCCTCAGCTCTTTGTCGGTCAAGCTTATGTCGCTTTTTAAACTGCCTGCCAAATCATCAAACGACAACTGCGGCTTAATAATAATCGAGTTATCTTTCTTTTTAATAACAGCTTTAACCGCACCAGTAATACCAAAAGCCTGGCGTATTTCTTGAGGAATAGTAATTTGTCCTTGACTGGTGATTGACACAACTTTTTGCATAATAAAGTTATTAACTGACAATTAGCTGAATGCTTGCTAGTTATTTCTCTTATTTGTTTAATAAGTCACTACCAACAATAAATTTCAAACTACAATAATGATAACAAAAAAAATAATGAAGTCTAGAATTACATTATAATTAACTCAAAATAAATTCGCAAATTAATACAGTAATAGATATGAGCTCATTTCTGAGGGGTTTCACCCCTCAGCGTTTTGTCTTGCTTTG
>CAYVBW010000004.1:0-45642 GCA_964449995.1 uncultured Pseudomonadales bacterium
TCTATTACTAATACTAATTTGCGAATTTTTTAACCCTTTAGTCTTCCAATCATTTTTTAGTTATATTTCAGTTCAAAGTGATTAAATTTTGACTCATAAATTTATTTCACAAATCTATAATAAAAAAAGCTGATTTATCAATCTATATTTATCAAAATTTTCAACAAAATACAGGTGAAAATCAGGATAGTTTCAGTTATAATAAATTAGTTACACTAAGGTTGATTTTTCGTCATTTTAGCCAGTATTTTTTGGTTAATTAACAAAAAATTAATGAATTTGATTTAGTTTTTAAACTATGGTAAAAAAGATAATCTGTGAATCAGTTATTAATAGTTTGTTTGTAAAAAATTGCTTATATATTCATATTAATTAAAACTTAATTATTACATGGCCGATACCAACTCATACCGAGCCACTGAAATTAAAATTTTAGAAGGGTTAGAACCGATCCGCAAAAGACCCGGGATGTTTATTGGCTCAACTGATGCCAAAGGACTTCATCATTTAGTTATTGAGATTTTAGATAATGCTGTTGATGAAGCGATAGCGGGCCACGGTAAAATTATTGAACTTTATCGCTCCAAAATTACTGAAAAAGAAAAACAATTAGTAGACACCAAAGATCTTGGTTCTCAGGCTATCACAGTAGTAGACCACGGGCGTGGTATCCCAGTTGAAACTCACGAACAGGCAGGAGTTTCAGCTCTTGAGGTGGTAATGACAAAACTGCATGCCGGCGGAAAGTTTGAAAACGCTGCCTATAAAGTTTCTGGCGGCCTTCATGGAATCGGCTCTTCTGCTGTTAATGCCCTTTCCCAATTCATGCAAGTGATCTCAAAAAGAGAAAATAGCTATTATTATCAGTCTTACTGTAAAGGAAAGCCTCATAAAAAAGTCAAAGAAATCTCTCAAGATGAAGTTAAAAAACTTTTCCCCAAACAATCACAGTCTTTAATAGAGGGTGAAACTGGTACTTTAGTGCATTTTATTCCTGATAAAAGTGTTTTTAGCACTACTACTTTTAGTCACTCTAAATTAACCCAAGCCTTAAAAGACAGAGCTTATCTGATGGCAGGCATTTACTTCACCCTTGATGATGAAATTGCCGAAGTTGAAAAACACTATTATTTTGAGGGCGGAATTAAATCTATGGTAGAACACCTTAATATTGGCAAAGATGTTTTACATGATGTTTTTTATACTCAAGACGAATGGACCGACAAGGAATCAGGTAAGCAAATTGGCGTTGAAATAGCTTTGCAATACAACGACTCATATCGAGAAATCATTGATAGTTATGTTAATGTTATCAATACCCCTGATGGGGGAACTCATATAAGTGGATTCACCTCCTCTCTAAGTAGAGCTCTCAGAGAATATGCTGATAAGAATGAAATGTTAAAAAAAGATGAAAATTTTATTGCTAGTGATATCAAGGAAGGTTTAACTGCTGTGGTTTTTGTAAAAATGCCGGCTAATGACCTGCAGTTTGAATCACAAACCAAAACAAGGCTCAATAACTCAGAGGCACAATCAGCAACCTATCAAGTTTTTAAAGAAGCTTTTTCTTTCTTTTTAGAAGAAAACCCATCAGCTGCGCGAAATATTATTGCTAAAATATTGTTGTCATCCAGAGCCAGACAGGCAGCTCGTGCTGCCAAAGATGCTGTCACTAGAAAGGGAGTTTTAGATGGGACCACTTTACCTGGAAAACTAGCTGACTGCCAAAGCACAGATCCTGCAGCATCAGAAATTTACATTGTTGAGGGAGACAGCGCCGGCGGCAGTGCTAAACAAGGTCGGGATCGACGCTTTCAAGCTATTTTTCCTCTACGCGGAAAAATTTTAAACACTGAAAGAGCCCGCTTAGACAAAGTTATCGAGTTTACAGAATTAAAACAGCTAATTATTGCTTTAGGAGCTGGCATCAATGAAACCTATGATCCAAAAAATTTAAGATATCATCGTATTATTCTAATGAATGATGCGGATGTTGATGGAGAGCATATCACAACCCTAGGTTTAACATTTTTCTATCGTCATATGCCAGAAATAGTAGAACAAGGTCATTTATACGTAGCCATGCCACCTTTATACAAAATTTCTTATAACAAAGAAGAAAAATATGCCTACTCAGAAGAAGAAAAGGATAAATTAATAGCTGAGATTAAAAAGAAAAATCCCTCAGTCAAGATTGGCCTACAACGCTATAAGGGCTTGGGGGAAATGAATCCCCAACAACTGTGGGATACAACCATGAACCCAGAAACTAGAATTGTTAAAAAAATTACCATTGAAGATGCCCACAAAGCTGACACAGCTTTTGAGGTACTAATGGGCAGCAGGGTACCGCCTAGAAAAAAATTCATTCAAACTAGGGCACAAATGGCAGAGTTAGATATATAACTAAATTATTAACACTTAAAAAACATGTCAAAAACCTTTATTATCGGCCATCAAAAACCTGACACTGATAGTGTTGTGGCTGCCTTAGCTTTAGAGTTTCTTTTTAATCAACAAAAAAGCTTTGGATATCAAAACGCTCAAGCTGCCATAGTTGATCCAATTAACAACGAAACCAACTATCTACTTGATAGATTTAAAATACCGGCTCCAGAGTTAATTACTGCCCAAAACATTGCCCAAGAAGACCAAGTGATTTTAGTTGACCACAACGAGGAGTCTCAACGTTTAGCAAATCTTGATCCTGGCCAAATTGTAGAAATCATAGACCATCATAAGGCAAATTTTAACTTTTCAAACCCAATCTATTTAAATTTCAAACCTTGGGGTTCAACCACAAGCATTGTTTATTTTATGATGCAAAGATTTGCTTCAAAACCTATTAAGCCCACTCAAAAACTAGCTGCTTTAATGTTGGCTGCCATTTTATCAGACACAGTTGGTTTTAAGTCCAGTACCACTACCAAGCGCGACAAAGATATGACCCAAGAGCTAGCTGGTATTGCTCAAATCAGTGATCTGGAACAGTTTACTCTTGATATTTTTAAAGCAAAATCAGACTTAAGCTCTCTTACTCCACAGCAATTAGTTAAAAATGACTATAAAAAATTTGAGTTTAACAGAAGTACTTTTATTGGCCAACTGGAAACAGTACAGCAAGCTGAAATTCTAGCAACCCAAAAACAAGAACTACTTAAAGCCATGCAAGAAGTTAAGCAAGACGAAAATGTGGAGTTGATTTTTTTAGCTGTGACTGACGTTTTAAAAACAAACACCAAATTATTGGTTGCAGATTCAGAAAGTGAGGCTGTTGCTGAGAAAGCTTTTTCTGAGACTGCTCAAGATGGCGTTATTGATATTGGACCAAGGCTGAGCAGAAAAAAAGATATTGCCCCAGCTATTGAACAAGCATTAAAAAATATCTCAAAATAAATATTAATATAATTAATACTATTAAAATATATCAATAGATAAATTTATATCAAAAAATAATAAAAATAAGATCATGGCCAGTAAAACACCAGATTCTCCAGATAAAAAACAAGATCAACCAACAGATCTAAAACAAAACAACGAAGAAGCCGTTCTTCAAACCAATAACAATGGTTCTTTAATTGGTACCGTTACCGATACTGATTACGGAAAAGTTAAACACACCTCAATCGTTCAAGAAATGGAGAAATCTTACCTAGACTATGCCATGAGTGTCATTGTTTCTCGAGCCCTGCCAGATGTTCGGGATGGGCTTAAGCCAGTTCAAAGACGTATTTTGTATTCCATGTATAAAACCGGCATTCACTATAACTCTGCATATAAAAAATGCGCCCGTATTGTTGGGGATGTCTTGGGAAAATATCATCCGCATGGTGATAGCTCAGTATATTTAGCTTTGGTTAGATTGGCTCAAGATTTTAACATTCGCTATCCTTTGATTGATGGGCAAGGTAATTTTGGCTCTGTTGACGGAGACAGTCCGGCTGCTATGCGTTACACAGAAGCTAGATTGGCGAAAATCTCCCAAGAAATTCTAGAAGATATTAACAGAGATACAGTCAAATTTTCTGATAACTTTGATGGCTCGCTACAAGAACCAGCAGTGTTGCCTGGAAAACTACCCAACTTACTCTTAATGGGAGCCGAAGGGATTGCGGTTGGAATGGCTACTAAAATACCTCCCCACAATCTGACAGAAGTTTGCAAGGCTGTTATCTCCTTAATCAAAAAGGGAGCAGTTACTACAACAGGTGAACAAAAAGAAGTAAATAAGCAGTATAAAGATAAACTAGGCCCTAAAGAGTTGTCTTCACTAACCAACATTTTATTAGAAGCAAACCCTGATCAAATTGCCGGTCAATTCACCAGCGACATCACAAATGAAGAAATAATGGAAAATATTCAGGGACCTGATTTTCCCACAGCTGGTATCATTTATGATTTTAAAGAAATTAAAGAAGCCTACCTAAAGGGTAAAGGTAAAATTGTTGTTAGAGGTAAGGCTGAAATTATTGAAAACAAGGGTAGTTTTGAGATTGTGATTTCTGAGATTCCCTATCAGGTTAATAAAGCTCAACTGATTGAGCAGATTGCAAATCTGGTTAAAAATGACAAGATCGATGGTATCCGTAACATCAGGGATGACTCAGACCGACAAGGACTACAAATTACCATTGAGCTTAAAAGAGGATCCAGGCCCAAAGTAGTACTCAACAAACTCTACAAGTTTACCAGACTTCAAACTACTTACCCTATGAACATGGTGGCTCTCAATAGTGATGGGACTCCTCAACTGATGAACATTAAGCAGATTTTAAGTGAATACGCTAGACACAGGCAATTAGTTGTAGTTAAACGCAACCAATATGAGTTGATTGAAGCACGAAATAGAGCTCATATTCTTGAAGGCCTGCTAATTGCCCTAAAAAATCTAGATGATGTTATTGAAACTATTCGCAATTCTGCTGATACAGAAACAGCGCACAAACAATTAATGAAAAAGTTTGGCTTAAGCGATACTCAAGCAACCGCTATTTTAGAAATGCAACTTAAAAGATTGGCTGCTTTAGAAAGAAAAAAGATCGAAGACGAATATGAATCCATTAAAAAAAGAATCTTAGAAATCGCCAAGCTGCTTACGCATCCTAAACAAATTCTAGATGTTATTACTGATGAGCTAGAGGAATTAATAACAAACTATGGGGACGAAAGGCGCACCAAATTAGTAAAAAGCAAAATTGGAGAACTTGAAGAAACTGATCTAGTCCCCAATGCACCAGCGGTCATTACCCTCACAAAACAAAACTATATAAAGAGATTAGCAGATCGTACCTTTAGATCGCAAAAAAGAGGAGGAAAAGGAGTTAAGCTAAACATGAAAGATGAAGATTCCCTCGAAACAATTATTACTTGCGAAACCCATGACACTTTGTTATTTTTCACCAATCAGGGGAGAGTTTTCAAACTTAAGGCTTTTGAAGTCCCTGAATCATCTCGAACTGCTAGGGGCACGGCCATTGTAAATTTACTGAGCCTTAAACCAGATGAAAAAATTCAGTCAATTTTAAAACTTAATGAAAAACAAGATAAAGACAAATTTATTACGTTAGCAACAAAACAGGGGTTAATTAAAAAAACAGCTGTCAATCTTTTTGAGAATATCCGCTCAACAGGCATTATAGCCATCATGCTCAACGAAGAAGATGAGCTAGTTAAAGGACAAATCACAGATGGCACTCATGAAATATTTTTAGCCACACGAGAAGGCAAGTGTATTAGGTTCAGTGAAAAAGAAATTAAAAACTCTAACCGCGACACTAAAGGAGTAAAAGGCATTACTTTAAAAAAGGCTGACTATGTAGTAGCTTTGGAAAGTTTTGATCAAGAAGTAAAAGATAATAAAGAGGCTGCCATTTTAGTGATCACAGAACACGGCATGGGTAAACGCACCAAAATAGACCAATATCCAATGCAAAAAAGATCTGGCCTAGGTGTTAAGGTAGCTGATATTACTAAAAAAACCGGAAAAGTGGCTGCTGTGCGACTCATCACTGATCAGCATCAGGGAGTTGTCATTACTACACAAAAAGGACAGACTATTCAATTGCCCAATACTAAAAAATCTCTACCTTTTTTAACTAGGCCCACTCAAGGAGTGATTTTAATGAAACTTCCTAAGAAAGATACCGTAGCCTCAATTGCTCTCACAGAAAAAGTAGAGTAGGGGAGAGTCTTTTAAAAAATTTTGACAAAAAATATTAAAACTGTGGACTCAGCGGGGCTCGAACCCGCGACCTCTTGCATGCCATGCAAGCGCTCTAGCCAACTGAGCTATGAGCCCGAATATTTCATATTTTATCAGAGGATAAACATTTTAGCATTATTATCTTTAGTTGACACATACTCAATAGGGGAATGTTAAATAAAAACAAGGCTTAAAAATTTTCAATATCTTAAAATATATTAGTTTAGTTATCGATTATTTTAATAATATTAAAATATGTTAATTTAGTATAATTTATATATTGATATATTTTGATCAATTAATCTTAAAAACCAAATTATATTTTTTAAACCACCAGTTACTTATCAAAAGCATATCTAAAATCACTACATTAATTTAAAAAAACAATGATTTTTTATTGATATATCAATGATAGTATCAATGATAGTAAATTGGCACTCTTTTAATTACTCTGCTAAAATTTAAGCCCTGATTTTTAAAAAAAATTACTCAACAGTTTCCAAATTACTTGAGGCACGCAAATCAGAATGAAATTTTTTATGAATTTCCTTTAATTTGGGTTGGGTAACATGAGTGTATATCTGAGTAGTGGCTATGTTTTTATGCCCGAGCAATTCCTGAACTTCTCTCAGGCCAGCGCCATTGTTTAAAAGATCTGTAGCAAAGCTGTGTCTAATGCCATGGGGAGTCAAGTCGACCACCAGTCTAGCTCTTTTTGCATATTTGCTCACAATCCTCTGCACGCTGCGGGTAGTGATTCTCATACTATCTCCATCATCAGTGATCTCTGCTTTACTGCCAGAATATCGAATAAAGACAGGTCGCCAATTATCATCTCTTGACTGTAAATATTTTTCTAGCCACAAGCTAGCCCTTTCACTTAAAAAAACTAGCCTAACTTTTCGACCTTTTCCTAAAACTCCAAACTCACGCCTTTCAAGATCAATTTTATCTCTATCTAAACTGACTAACTCGCTGACCCTTAATCCAGTTGAAAATAAAACCTCTAGCATGGCCCTATCTCGCAACCCAACCTTGGTTGAAACTTTAGGCTGAGCCAACAATCTTTCAATCTTTTCTGCACTAACAAACTGCATCGGAGTTGATTCTCCTTTGGGAAGGTCTATTTTTTCAGGCTGCAATACACCTACATCATTTTTTACCAACCACTTAAACCAAGAGCGAATAGCAATAACGTGGTAACTTTGAGTGGTTTTGGACAAAGTTTCTCCATGATCATCTTGAAAGCGATTCAAGTAGACTCTATATTTTCTGATCAAATCTAGGTCAACCTTGGTTAAATCCGTACAGTTTTGCGCGCCCAACCACTCGATAAACCTCTTTAAATAATGTCGATAGTTGCGAATAGTCAAAGAGCTCAAGTTCCTTTCAACCTCGAGATGTTCGAGAAACTCAACCATTGAAAGTTGAATAGAGTTGGCTTTAGACATATCTCTTATTATAACAAGCTGACAGTTTAAAAATTATCAATATATGCCAAAAAATTACTCAAGTATCTAGAGGGGGATTTTTAGCAGAGCAGGGGAGAGGATGACAAAATTGACCTGCATTACTTATCCGCTATGTATCAGACTATTTTTTAAACAAAATTTTATGAATTTTTGAAAAATATTGACAAAAAGGGTTTAATAAAGTGGTTTAAAAATATTTTAGTAATTCCAAATTTTAAAAACCAAGTATTACAGTATTTTTTATTAAATACTAAATAGTCAATTTAATTTAAATTTTTAAAACCATACAATCAAAAAATTTTTTAAATTATTTAAGAAAAATCAATAAAACTAAAAAAATTATATACTTTTTTGAAAATAAAGATTTTTATCAATAGCGGTATTAACTTGATGTATCAATCTTTAATTAAGAAAATAAAATTTACCTGGCTTAAAATAAGCCCTCTAAACGCTCAAAATCGGCTTTTTTTAAACATAGCTGTATAATCAATCATTTAATGCTAAGGTTGTTGAAAGCCAAATTCAAAAAACCCCCACAAAATGATCTTTAGCCCTAATGTAACTTCAGAATTAATCCAAAGATTTTGAAAACATAAAAGGTAGGGGTAAAAATAAAAAGAGTGGATAAAACAATCTTTTATATGAAATTAAAATAAATAAATATTTAAGGGAAAAGAATAAATAATTTAAACAAACAGTCAAATTTTAACTATATTCTAAAACTTGAGCTAACGTCGCAAAAGTTATATTGTGCGACATAATGAAGATAACTCATTTGATAATATTGATCAAAAGAGAGGACCCAACCCCACTCCCTTCACACCCATAAACACTAATAAACATTTTTATTAATTCATTTATACCTCTACTTCTAGGTATAAACAGCTCCCTAACGAGCCATCAAAAATACCTTAATTTTAAATAAGTGGGTTCGGGTTTTTTACCTTTAAATCAATCTATTTTGTACAAAATGGTATCTCTACTCCTTTTAAAAAGTTGGTGTAGCTCTTAATCTACCAGAGGCAGTCTCGAGAAAATTTAATTATTTTTAATTTTAAGTTCTTCTTCAACTTTGTTACTAGCCAAGAAACAATAGTTTTCCACATTATTTTTACTAACTTACTCCCCTTACCTAACTATATCAAAGTATATCACTTACACAAATTATAGGATGCTATTTTTTTAAACCCTCTCCTCTTTTTTAACCTTTGTACTCAAATTACTAAACATTTAGCCTACTTTTTTAATCTTCTCTAGTTTTTATTTCTTCCCAAAAAAATATTTTGCTAATAATTTCTAATCTTTAATTAACAAAACCAAGCCCATATAGTCTTTGACTATATGGGCTTGGGCATGGGCTTGGGCAACCTTAACGCAAAATTTACTCAAGTCCCCCACTCTATTTATATTTCTTGCAAAATCTACAATGATTGCCAATTTAAAAAACAACAAAAAACTATTTAAAAGGGAAAAAAATGACAAATAAAAAGCCTAATATTATTGATATCAATGAGTATTCTACAACTGTATTTTTGAATAGCCTACCCCTTAAAAATGACTGCAACAATCCTAACATCAAATAAGCAGAGCCAGTAATAAATAAAGACGTATTCCACAAAGGAATAGGGATCAAAGACAGCAACATAGCAAACTCCGTTAAGGCAATGCTCACTAGCAGAGAATAAATCAAGATATCCTTAGCAATAAAATCTTCAAAATTCACTGCCCAAAGAGACATCAGTGCCAAAGGAAAATGAACCAATCCAGTTAGTAAGCCGTTGGCCCAAAACGGAAGATTTAATGAAAATACAGTATTGGTGAGCAATAATGAAGTCAAAAGGGTGAAAAAAAAGCCAATAGCGTGAGCAGCGTACAACAGTTGGATCGTTCTCCCTTTTACCACAGAAAAAATATTAGAAGTTAAATATAAAGCATATAGACCAATAGCAAATAGTATCAAAATTATCAATTGACTCAAAAGATTGCCCGGTAACAAGAAGTAAAATAAGGCTACTGCAGCAGCATACATAGTAGGTAGAGGTACAATTGTAAGCCTCTCATGGAACTGTAGATCATCAGATAAAGCAAAAGAAGACACTAAATAAGTAATAACAGTTAGCCCAGCAATGGCCCAATAACGCCATTCCAGACTCACATACTGAATAGCGAAAAATAAAAACGACAACAAAATGGTGGAAATAACAAACTTTTCTCTTCGTCTCATAATTCAAGTTTTAATATTATAATTCTCCCAAATCATGTGAAGCATAATGTACATCCTCGATATCTTCAAGCTCTAGTAAATTTTCAACTAAAGTTTTTAATTTAGCTTTTTGCTGATCGCCCTGAAGAGGAATAGTGATTTTGGGTTGATAGCCTCCTTCTTTTGTTCGATTAAACATATATTTAACCGAGCCTGGAGAACCCAATGAACCTCCTGATTTACTTAAAATATTTCTCAACTCTGCAGTAGTCCTATTTTTATTCTCTGTTAAACAAACTATTAACAAGCCCACACCTTGAGAATCAAAGCCCTCATAAATAACTTCCTGTAATGCCCCATTTTCTCCCTTGCCTAAACCAGCATCAATAGCACGCCGAACATTGTCTTTAGGCATGTTTGCTTCTTTAGCCTTATCTAACCAGTATCTAAGATTGAGGTTGCTATTGGGATCTCCCCCTCCCTCTCGTACAGCTCCCCTAATATTCCTAGATATTTTGCTAAAAACTTTGCCTCTTTTTGCGTCTTCAGCTGCTTTTTTGTGCTTAATATTAGCCCATTTGCTATGACCTGACATAAAAAAAATGTTTATTATTATCACCAGATTTGACCGCCTAAAGCTTAAACTCTGATTTATTCCAAATAATTATAACTCCACTTACCTATTTTGGCTAATCTCATGGCCAATAATTAATAATCTGCTTGACATCTACTGTAAAAATCAGTATTCTTTGACAAAACTTAATAGAATAACAACTTAAAAACATGAAAAACATAGCTCCACTAACCAAAAGGGCTGTTGAGGCAGCGAAAAATAAGGATTGGAACTTAGCTATTGAAATTAATGAGGCGATACTTCAAGAAGATTCTCATAATATTGGAGCGCTCAATCGACTGGCCTTAGCCAGAATGCAACTAGGCCACGTAAGAGTTGCTAAAAGATATCTCACAAAAGTGCTAGAACTTGATAAACATAACAAAATAGCCAGTAAAAATTTATCAAGAGTTGAAAAAAGAGACAAAAATCCAAAAATTAGCTTTAACCAAAAGAATTCATATATCGAAGAACCAGGAAAAGCTCAAATCATAAGTTTGATGAGATTAGCTGACAAAAAAACTCTTGATCAAGTCTCAGTTGGACAGAGTAGCTTCCTAGAGCCAAAAAAGAATTATATTTCAATTTACTTAATTGAAGAAGATAATGGAAAACAAACCCAATATTTGGGAGCCCTGCCAAAGGAAATCTCCCTCAGGCTAATGAAGTTAATAAAAACTGGTAATAAATATAGCTGCACAGTGCATTCTATAAATGCTGATGAAGAAAAATGTAAAGTTTTAATTAAAGAATCTAGAGTTTCTGAAGCCAACCAAGGTATAACCTCCTTCCCTATCAGCAAACAAATCCAATCTGAGATAATTGCTGATTTTTCCGGAGAGTATCTTGCCACAGGCGAAGAAAAAAGTGAAGCTAATACCTACGGGAAAGACGAGGAGATTATCGCTGACGAAATTGATGAAGAAGAAGATGATGATAATGAGGAATTTGATTAAATCTTTTTAAATTAGATTCGCTTTTTCCCAACCCTTAATTCAGATAAAGCTTGTGCTAAATACTAATTGGGTATTAATCTCCAAAATAATTGATCATCATTCAAAAAAATTACTAAGTCTGAACGAAATCTATTTAATAAAGGCTGAGTTTGATCTTGATTAATCTTAGCAGGCTCTCCCAGCAAAAGATGGTCGGCAATAGTTGTAATTAGCCCTATGCACTCCTCTTTACTTTTGTCAAAAGCAAAGGTTGTCTGATCCAAGCGCTGACCTTGATCAGCGCTATCAACTCTCACTACTCTGGAGCCGCTCTTTTCCAACAAATCAGTCATGCTTTGCGCATAGCCGGAAATGTCAGTGGTATTAATAACAGCTATACTGCACGTTCTGGGTAAAACTACACTTGATGGCAATTGGCCTTTTTGGGGATCAATGTATTCATAGGTTGCTTTTCTAGCAAACATAAAAAGCTGTAGGTTTTTTTTAGCTTGTGCCAAATCTTTAATAGAAAAATCAGAAAAAAAATTCTCCCTCATAATTTTAGCTATATTCACATCAATGATTTTCTCTAAACTTGATACAACAACCACATCCTCTACTATTTGTCCTAAAATCCAAGAAAAATAATTGCTTTGATATTCGCCTTCTTTTAAATTTGCTAAAACTATACCCATATCCCTTAATTCCTGTCCTCTACTCTCTTTATTAAAGATGGTTACTTCATAATCCGATTTTAATAAATATGCCCTAATTTTTTGTGTTTCTGCATTAAAGGATGCAAATAAAATTTCATCTTCATTAGAGCTTTTATTATTATTAATGAACACAATATTGGTATTTTTTGGAAGGGACACTAAATGAGGTAAGCTAATCCAAAAAAGAATGATTAAAAAACACAAAATTCCTAAAGTTATTAAAATTGACTTAAACAATTTACTCAAAATTTTTTTGACAGATTTAATAACAGACTTAAAACTTTTCTTTTTTTTTCTTTGATAAGATTTGAGACCAAAGTCTTTCATGGCAGTTTTATTTTAACAACACCAACAACTTCTTAAACTCTTTTATCTAATTCTCAAAAAATCACTATCAGAACTAGTGTTACCCTAATTTATATCTAATGAATCTCTTGATCTCCATTTTTTCTCCAACTTTACCGCTTAAAGATTTAATCAGCGTCTCAATAGTCATGCTTGGGTCCTTAATAAATTCTTGAGACATTAACTCCTCAATGTTTTCAGGATCCATAGCCGTAATCTGCATAGCAATGTCTTTAGCCATTGCCTTAAATTCTTCATTCTTAGCAACAAAATCAGTTTCACACTGAATTTCTAACATTGAACCAATTTGACCGTTATTGTGGACATAACTCATGATCAAGCCAGACATAGTCTCTCTATCCAATTTTTTTTCTGCCCTAGCCAGACCAGCCCTCTCTACTAGTTTCGTTGCTTGATCAAAATCACCTTGCGCCTTTTCTAATGCTTCTTTACAGTCCATCATCCTTGCTCCTGTTTTTTCTCTTAGTTGTTTTATGTCTTTAACATTTGTTTTTGTCATAATAATTAGTTTAATAGATAATTACTTTAAAATTGATTAGCTGTTGCTTAATTTATTATTTTACTTTGCCTCTCGCCCAGCTAAATATGCTTGCCCAATTTGCTCCACAATAAAACTTATGCTCTTGGCTGCATCATCGTTTGCAGGAATAACAAGATCAACTAAATCTGGATCACTGTCGGAATCGGCCATTGCAACTAATGGAGTATCTGTTAAATTCGCTTCTTTAACAGTTATATTTTCTCTCATAGGATCAACAACAAACAAAGCATCGGGCAAGGAATCAAGCCCTCTCACTCCCTCAAAAAATCTTTCTAACCGAGCTATCTCCTTTTTAAGTTGAGCCTGCTCAAATTTAGTAAAGGCATCATATTCACCACTCTTAAAGCCTTCTTCCATCTTTAACAAACTTTTTAAAGATTTTTTAATTTGTCCCCAATTAGTTAAAAAACCACCTAACCAACGAGAAGTGATATACATCATGCCAGATTTTTGAGCAACTTCTTCAACAATATCTCTTGCTTGACGCTTAGTTCCCACCATAATGACCTGCTTGTTCTCTTTCCCCAACTTATAAAAATAATTGTAAGCAAGCTTTAATTGTTCTGCGGTTTTAGCAAGATCAAAAACATGAAAACCATCCTTTTGTGTGTAAATAAACTCCTCCATTTTAGGATTCCATTTGTTGCGCTGGTGTCCAAAATGACAACCAGCCTCAAGTAAATCTCTCAAATCGTAATCAGGGGCCTTATTAGGTAATTTAGAAAAATCAATTACTGCCATATATTTTGTCCTTATTTTTCTTTGCTAATAATTTTAACAAAGAAGCGCTTGTTTAACTTGAATTCAGGACTTGAAGGAAAAGCTAAACAAGCTTTAGTTAATAATTCTTATCCTTCAGGGAGTCAAGTATAACACAAGAAAAATTTAGTGGCTAGTATAATCAAAATAGATTACTCAAGAAACCTGCTTTGAATACTCGATTAAAGCTTTTTTTACACCCTCTCTACCAAAAACTCCGGCTATATAGTGTCTGTGTAAATGATAAATTGTTTGCATTTGAGGAGGGTGGATAAAAGTTAATGGTTTAACCTTGCACTTTGTTTCTACATACCGATATGCTTTCAGACACATCTCTTGATACTCTTCCCATAAATCTTGATCTATCTCCTTTTCTTCTCTTATATGTGCTTTGGGAGCTAATAAAAAATGCATATCCTTAACAACTGGATATTTATCTTTGAAGAAAATAAAATTATCTGACTCAAAGATCATTTTTTCAATTTTTGAAATTTTACAAAAAATACACTGTTTCATAGATTATATTTGGTAGCCAAATAAATGATAAGTTTGCCTTAAATTATCTAACCAAATTTGCCTGTCGTTGTCAGTAGCATTTTTCCAATTCCATCTGCCTTTTTCTCCGTGTAACACCAAAGCAGATATTCTTCTTAAAATCTGAGAAGGGACCTCTATATTGTCTTTTTCTCTTAAAACCACTGCCCAATCTGAATTACTAAACACTAAATATGGATATCCCCCGCTATTTTCAGACAATTCTGATAGAAAATTTTCTGTTGACAAACTTCCCCTTAAGCCAATGCTTTTGAAATCCATATCAGCAGGTATTTCGTCTAGCATTTTATCTAAAATTTTAATACCCTCTATTGATTCGCTAATGGGGATCACGTGCCAGTGAGCATGAAACACAGAATTACCACAGGTAGTTTTCTCATTATTTAAAAAACCGCTACCGTGCTCAAACTCTAGTGTATCTGGCTTATTAAGAATCTGTTTCACGCGATCATAAACATGAGCAAACTCTCTTCTACAGGAATCATCTAAAAAAGCATAAGAGGTAACATGTTTTTTGGGAACAATTAAAATGTGGCCACTTTTGACTGGTGCTAAATCAGGTAAAACCATTACTGACTCAGTTTCAAACAAAACTTGAGGAAAACCATTAAGTTCAGGGTACTGTTGATAAAAACGCGAATCATTTTCTAGTCCATCACAAAAAGGGCAAAAACTGACTTCATTTTCAAAAGCATCAATTTTTTCAGTCTCCTCCCCTAAATTTTGTGGTTGATTGAAACTTTCTGGTTGAGGCCTTAAAAACTCCGTCATAAATAAAATAACAAGCCTGGCAGTTTTTGCCAAGCTTGTTTCAATAATTTATTAATAAACAAAATTAATAAATTTTAACCTTAACATATGTAACAATTATATACAAAAATAAACAAAAATCACTAGTAATTTTGAAACATATTAGCTAAAAATTAACAAGACACTTTTTTTGTGAAATTAAAAAAGTAACTAATTTCTCTATTTATCCACTAAATTCTTGATTCTTTCTATATTCTCTTGGTCAGGACCTTTGTCATCCAAGCCAGGAACTTCGGTTATTATTGGTATACCTATCAATGACTGATTGTTTAGAAATTGTTTTAAATCTGATTGAGGAATCAAGCCCTCGCTAATATTGGCGTGCCTGTCATTACCAGATCCAAATTTTGTTTTGCTGTCATTTACATGTAAACACCTAAGAGAGTCTGTCAAATGTAGGTCTTCAATAACTGTTACTAAATCCTCTTTTGTTGAATTTTGAGTGTATTTAGAACTGCCCACCAATGGATAGCCAGCAGCAAAAGCGTGGCAGGTATCGACACACCAACCAACCCTTTTACTCTTAATTTGATCAAGCAGCCATTTTATTTCTTTTAAATCAGAGGCTATTTTTCCTTTTTGTCCTGCAGAATTTTCAAGCAGCAGCATGCTATCTTGAGGTGTTTCTTGCAAAATACGTTTTATAATATCAACCAACTGATGCTTAACAGCATCCCATCCCCTGCCCTGATGGCTACCTAAGTGTACAACAACTCCCGAACCTTTTACTAAACTGTCAAACCTTAAGTCAAATATTAGAGACCGAACAGATTTATCAACCAACTCCTGATTATTAGAGGCTAAATTTACTAAATATAAAGCATGAGTAAAGATTGAATAAACGCTTAATTCTTGCTGGTTTGCAAACATTTTTTTGATATCATTTTTCTTTAACTCACTTCTTCTCCAAGACCGAGGACTTCCCGAAAAAACCTGCATGCAATTACCCCCAATAGCTGCTGCTCTCTCTACTGCTAGATGAACACCCCCGCTGACAGAAACATGACCACCAATCTCTGTAACATGCTTTGAAACATCTTGTTTAAAATTAAGCATATTTATTTTATTAATAATCTTAATACCTCTCTTAAATCTTTAGCCAGCTCAGCTTCAACCATTATTTTTTTACCAGTTACAGGATGAATAAACTGTATTTGGAAAGCATGCAAGAACTGCCTAGGACACCACAATCTATCTAATTTACTCCTCTTGTCTCCCCCATATATCATATCTGAAACCAAGGGGTGCTTAATATGGGCTAAATGTACCCTGATTTGATGAGTTCGCCCAGTTTCAGGCAAACACTCCAATAATGAAAAGCCCTGATAGTAGCTTTTTGTATATTGTTTAATGTATTTTTTCTGCAAAGAATCTAGTGTTAAATTCAATGACGAATAATAGTCAGTCACTCGATAATAAGTTGTAGCTAACCTACCCTCAATTGCCACTGAAAATTTAAATTTGTCAATACTTGATCTAGCAATTGGCGCCCTGATAGTAGATGAGTTAACCCTTAATTCACCATGAACTAAGCAAAGATATTTTTTTCTAATTTGTCTTTGTTTGAACTGATTGAGTAAATTCACTAAAGTTCCAGGATCTTTTGCCAGCAACAAAACTCCGCTGGTGTCTTTGTCCAATCGATGAACTAAACCTTGACGATTATTAAATATTTCTTCTGGAGAACCAAATTCAGGCTTAAAGTCTTTAGGCAACAAGGCTTGCCACTGCTGCTTATTGTTAATTATTTTTTGCATTCCCTTCTCAGAGTCCAACTTTTCACTCATCCATTGCTGCAGCGTATATCCCTTAACAGTTTGGGCTTCATTAACAACCATACCTGCAGGTTTATCAACTGCCAGCAGATATTCATCTTCATAAACAACCTCAGGCTTGAACTGTAGAGAGTTTTGAGAATTAGCCATTATTTTTTAATAGCAAAAAACTTCTTTTCTTTAAGAGAGAAGAAAAGCCTATTAGCACGAAAAAGTAGTAAATAAAAACCAATCAAAGTAAACAATAAGTAAACCAATCCGTCTAAGGCTAATTCGCCCAATAACAGCTGCGAAGGCTGGATAAAGCCCATTAATAAAGAAAAAAAGGAATAACTTATAATAAATGTAATAAACAAAAACCCAGTTTGGGCAGTTTTTTTACCAGAGCGATACCATTCAAAGCTACGATAATTAAACTCTAACCAATCTAAACATTTAAAAAGTATGAGATGAAAAATAACAAAATATAACTGAAGTGGATGCCTGGGTTCAAAAACACCCGGAAAAATTATCCCCCAAGGCAAACCAGTTGTATGACCAAAACGAATCCCAGCAAAAAAGAAACCCAAATTTAACCAAAATAAACCCATAACCAAAGCCTGAGCCCACCAATCTAATATCTCAAATTCATCCCATCTTTGCTTTTTGGCATAAAAATACAGACATACAGTGGCTCCAACTAAAGCAAAATAAAGATGACTGCCTGGGAAATGAACAATGTTAAGCCACTTCAAAACATCAAATCCGAATTTATCCCAACTAATGATAATATGCCCTATCCTACCACTTAACCAACCAACTACAAAAGACAGCAAAAAACCATCAAAAACCTTTGCCTCTAAATAACTTTCCTCTTTGGCCCTGCGCCAAAAAACAAGAGCACAAGCAAAAAAAGCTATTGCCTGAAATACACTAAGGGTTTGCAGGTGAAATGAGCCAATGTTGATAAGAGTGGGTAGCATTTTTAAATTTTAATAACTCTCGCAGTAATTATCAAACAGCCACAGTCAAACTAATTATCCCTTCTAGAGATATCTTTGTATAGACTAATTTTTTTTAAGTATTATTTAAAACTTATTATTAAACGTGCCGCGGGTGAGAATCGAACTCACACGAGTGTTTAACTCATGGGTTTTTGAGACCCACGCGTCTGCCAATTCCGCCACCGCGGCGCACTTTTTTTATATAAAAAAATATATCTAGCCAGATTATATTTTAACAATAACCCTTGCATTTTGCTAGTAATTACAGCATTATAAAAGTATGAATTTTTTGGAAACGCTTGCCTTTAGTTTGTTTGATGTTACTAGTATTTGGTCAGTAGTAATAAGAGCGATCTTCTGGATGATAATTTCAGTTATTATTTTAATAGCCACAGATAATCCAGAAGTTAAAAAAGTTAAACAAGACACAAAATCTTATTTAGGTTTATTTCTCATGGTAGTTGCTGTTTCAACTACCCTTATCTTTCTTCTATTTGGAATCACTCCTATTTAACTACCAAGCTAGCCGATTCTACTTTCCATTCCGTAAAATTTAATCCTATCACCCCTGAAGTAAAGTTCTATTTCACCCAATGGACCGTTTCTATGTTTAGCCACTCGCAAACTAACTTGTTCTCTTAAATCTTCATCTTTACGGTACAAAAACATAACCACATCCGCGTCTTGCTCAATAGCGCCAGATTCTCGTAAATCCGACAGTTGAGGTCTTTTCTCTCCTCTACTCTCAACTGCTCTAGAAAGTTGAGATAATGCTAAAATTGGTATTCGCAGTTCTCTGGCAATATTTTTTAAACCCTGAGAAATTTCAGAAACCTCTTGAACTCTATTATCTTTAGTTCTGCCTTGGGCTAGCTGCAAATAATCCACCACCAAAATATCAATTGCATTTTCAGACATCAACCTTCTGGCTCTGGTTCTCATTTCAAAAATACTTAAGCCCGGAGTATCATCAATAAATAAATTTGCTTCAGCCAAGACTCCCATAGCATCAGAAATCTTTAAAAAGTCTTGTTGATTAAGCCTGCCGGTTTTTAGCTTCCAAGCATCAATATCAGCTTGCGAAACCAATAAGCGATCGACTAATTCTTCTTTACTCATTTCCAATGAAAAAAACCCCACCTTTTTTTTATACTTAACAGCCATGTTTTGAGCAACATTTAGGGAAAGAGCTGTTTTTCCCATACCAGGACGAGCAGCCAAGATCAGTAAATTTGATTTTTGCATTCCTGCCAATAAATCGTCTAAATCCTGAAAACCACTAGGAACCCCTCGCAGTTCACCCTCACTTTTTTGCAACTCATCTAATCTCTCAAAGCTTTCAACTAACGTATCTTTTAGAGGAATGAACTCTCTATCTGAATGAGTCTGAGAAACCTTAAAAACTTTTGATTCTGCCAGATCTAAAACGTCCTGGGCACTCTTGCTGCTATCAAAAGATAGCTCGCTCATTTGGCTACCAAGATTAATTAATTGGCGCTTAATATAATTTTCTTTAATTAAACGAGCGTAACTCTCAGCATTCGCAGCAGTTGAAAGCTGGTTTGAGAGCCTTGTTATGGCACTAGCTCCACCCACTCTTTTTAAAACTTTATTCTTTTTTAACTGATTGGTTAAAGTAATAACATCAATTGCTTCTCTTTGTTCATACAGCTGAACTATGCTCTCGTAAATCAATTGATGGTTCTTATCGTAGAAACTTTCAGGCTGAAGATGATCAGATACTTTAAAGATTGCTTCTTCATCTATTAAAATTGCTCCTATAACCGACTGTTCTGCTTCTAAATCGTGGGGTGGAATTTTTGGATCCATAGTTATTAAATTTATATTTATGACACCAAACCTTTAAAAATAAAGTCGATCATTATTTACTAATAACCCTTACAGACAGTAAATCAGATATTAAGCAAATAAACAGGCAGGAAATTTCAGTGTAGTTTTAACACTAAATTCAATCTTCAGTTTAATCAATTTTTACGATTTATTCAAGACTACCAACTCCATCTCTTCAGGAAGACTGCTTCTTGAAGTATTTAGTTTGTCAATTGGCTGAGGCTCTGATTCATAGGCCTTCAGAAATTCTTCTAAAGGCTTTAAGTCTGCAAAGCTTTTTTCACTATGTTCTGACAGTTTGTAAGACATAGGAATCACAATGTTTGGCTCCAAAGAACGAGCTACTTTGACTGCTTCTTTAGGCTGGAACGTTAAATGGCCCCCAACAGGTAAAAACAGAATATCAACCAACCCAATTTCAGCTACATCCTTTTCTTCTAATCTATGACCCAGACCGCCTAGATGACAAACTCTCAAACCATCAATTAAAATACTAAAAATGTAATTCTCTCCTCTAATAGATCCTTCTTGATCGTCTTGAAATGTTTTAACTCCAAAAACCGAAACCCCCTGCACTTGATATTCACCTGGCTTCTGAATTACAAAAGGAGTTCTGCGACGAGAAGTGGCGCTAATATCGCCATGATTATTATGAGCTGGATTATCATGCGACACAGTCACGATATCGGCACTTAAATTAGGCAGTTCAAAACCAATAAAGTCATTATAGGGATCGGTTAAAACTGACCCCTCACTTCCTCTTAACTTAAAGCAGGCGTGTCCGTAGTAATTAATAATCATAATTTGATTCTCCCTTTCTGAATTTTTTTTTACTCATTACAAAATAGTTTAAATTACTAATCGATTGTATCAAGCTGTGCTTTGAATGCAATTATAAAATAAGTTCTGAGACAATCTTGGCGAGGTATCAAATCACAATTAATCTATAGCCAATAACACAGTCTACTACTAATTATCTCGTATTATTTGCAATAAAATCATAGAACAAGTAAGATGTTGAGTCTACCACATGCAATTAAAAATATTACCTACTCTAGCTTATTGGATCGGTTATAATACTTAATGCAATGAAAAAAGAATTTTTGTTAGCAATTATTGTTGGTCTGGTAATGGGTTTATTTATCACCTATGGAATTTATTATTCCCAAAAATCTGAAGAACAAACTCAAATAACCACTACCATAGAAGAGTTAGAAAAAAATGAATCTAGTACTGAGTCCGAAGTAAATGGCCTGGTTACGATTTATAACCCAATTGACGAAAGTATTATTGAAGACAATTCAACAACAGTTACTGGAAAAACTATAGCTGAAGCATTTGTTATAATTTTTGTTAACGATGACCCCATTATTACTCAAGCTGATGAAACAGGTAATTTTTCAAAAGAAGTTAATTTAAATGACTTGGCTAATATTATTAGAGTTCATGCAATAGACGAAGATGG
Source organism: uncultured Pseudomonadales bacterium (assembly GCA_964449995.1). Lineage (GTDB taxonomy): Bacteria > Patescibacteriota > Microgenomatia > UBA1400 > PJMF01 > CAYVBW01. Next base: position 21,250 of record CAYVBW010000004.1, read on the forward strand.
CCAAGATTATGTAGTAGAAAGAACAGTTGTTGTTTATGATCAAGAGTTAACTGAAGAAGAGGTTTGATAAAAAAACACAAATATTTGACAATGAAAAAAAAGTGCATATTTTTACTATTGTTAAGCCTGTTTTTACTGGTTGCAGTTTTTAATCCTCCAGTTTCAGCACAAGAAGATACTCAAGAGGAAGAACTGGCTGACCCAGCCACTACAGAAGCTCTTAGAGATCGTATTGAAAAGGCTGTTGAGGAAAAAAAACTCAATAATAGTGACAGTCAGGCAAATGCCAAGACAAAACGCGGTTTTGTCGGCCAGGTTGAACGTGTTTCCTCTGAATCAATCACCTTTAGCACCATTAGAAGTAATTTAATTGTTTCTATTGGAGAACAAACTCAACTAATTTTAGCAAACAGGAACATCAAAATCGAAGATATTTCCATAGAAGATTCTGCTGTTGTGATGGGATACCAAGAAAAAGACACTTTCTCCCCTCTTAAAATAATCTTTTCGCAGCGTGATTTAAAGCCTAAGCCAGTATTTGTGCTGATTGGATCCCTAGTATCAATTGATACCAATCAATTTACCGTTCTATGCAGAAAAGAAAGTCGGGAACATCAGATCTCAATTAATAACCAAACCAAATACGAAGATATTACTGGCGAAACTATTGCTCAAAATCAACTTTTTGAAGATATTCAAATAATTGTTGCAGGATTAACTGAAGTTGACGATACTTCTCAAGAACAAACAAAAACAGCCTCTATTGTTAAGGTTTTGGTTCAAGTTGACTAAATAATTCCAACTCTTTTGCTAAATTTAAAGCAAAAATAAATTCGCAAATTAATATTAGTAATAGATATGAGCTCATTTCTGAGGGGTTTCACCCCGAGCGCGTTTTGTCCCGTACCGCTGAGTGGGACAAGCTAGCGGGGTATATATAATCAGAATTAAGTAAAAGACTGTGGACTTGAGGGGATTTGAACCCCTGACCTCTGCTGTGCGATAGCAGCGCTCTAGCCAGCTGAGCTACAAGCCCTTTTTAAAGTTTTTTCTCTATTCCCTTAATTTTATCACTGTTTTACTTTAACTTTTAACTTTATGCCTTTCTTCTAGTATAATCAGCAACTAGTATGAAAAAAAATTTACAAACACTAAAAGGTTTCCGGGATATTTTACCTCAAGAAAAACGCCAAAGAGACTATGTTTTAAATAAAATTACCAAAGTTTTGCAACTATTTGCCTTTGAGCCCATGGAAACACCCACTCTTGAATATGCAGACCTCTTGCTGGGAAAATACGGCGCAGAGACAGATAAGCTAGTGTATACCTTCACTGATCAAGGTGAAAGACAGCTTGGCTTACGCTATGACCAGACTGTGCCAACGGCTCGTATCTTGGCCCAATATCGAAATAATTTACCTAAATTTTTTAGACGCTACCAAATACAAAATGTTTTTAGAGCAGAAAAACCTCAAAAAGGCAGGTTTCGAGAATTCACCCAATGTGATTTTGATATATTTGGATCTAACTCCAACTTAGCTGATGCTGAAATTTTAGCTTGCGCTTATCAAGCTTACGCCAATATTGGCTTTGACAACATCAAGCTCCTTGTCAATGATAAAAAGTCATTAGTGAGCGCACTAAAACCATTTGTTACTAAAACAGTTTCTGTTTACGACATTATTCAAAGTTTGGATAAAATAGAAAAAACTACAGTTCAAAAAGTTATCGATGAATTAACAAGAAAAGGTCTGTCTCCTGAATCTGCACAAAAAATTATTGAGACAGCTCAATCTTTACCGCCATCCAAACAACTTCAAGAGATTATAGATCAAACTATTATTTTGGGAGTCAAAAAACAAAACTTAATATACTCTCCTCTCTTGGCTCGTGGCTTAGACTACTACACAGATATGATCTGTGAGGTGAAAATTGCTGATTATCCAGTGGGTTCTGTGGGGGGAGGAGGCCGCTATAACAATTTGATCGAAGATTTAGGTGGAATCAAAATACCTGCTGTTGGTTTTGCCTTTGGTTTTGATCGTACTGTTGAGGCCGCGGCTGCCCTGAATTTAATTCCCAAATCTCAAAGTTCTAGTCAAGTGCTAGTGACTGTCTTTGACAAAAATTTTATTCCTGACTCACTCGAAATTACTAAACAGCTGCGTCAAGCTGGTATTGCTGTAGAGCTTTATCCAGCCCCAGATAGACTTGGCAAACAACTTAATTTAGCAAATCAAAAAAACATTCCCTTTACCATTGTGATCGGAGATCAGGAAAAACAAAGCTCTCAAATTTCTCTAAAGAATATGAAAACTGGCGAGCAACAGCTGCTCACTGTTGAACAAGCTATTGAGCAGCTTACTATCAATGGTTAAAATTCAGAATAACTTTAAATGAGTAAAAAAACTGCCCAAAAACGCCGAAGGAGGGCCTATTTATATTTACTAATTAACACTATCTGCTGGGGAGCAGCCCTAGTGGTTGTTAAACCAGCCCTAGAGTTTACCACTCCTTTCAGGTTTTTATTGTATCGTTATTTGATCGCTGGTTTATTTTTCTCACTCCCCTACTTATATCTAAACCGAAAAAAACTTAAAAAAATTAAGTTGACTAAAATTATTTTAATAGAGTTGCTAGGAACTGTTTTTTCCTTAAGCATTTTATTCTCAGGACTGGCACGCACTTCAGCCATTGAAGCCAGCTTAATTGGCACCACTGGACCTGTTTTTATCACCCTGGCTGGAATAATCTTACTAAGAGAAAGACAAGAGCGCTGGGAGTGGCTGGGATTAATTTTATCCCTAATCGGTTCTTTATTAATTGTTGCCACCCATAACGGATTTGAAAACCAAATATCCTTATCAGGAAACCTATTGGTTCTTGGCTTTAATGTCACCAATGCTCTTTACTTTATCTTGGCTAAAAAACATTACCACACATTGAGTAAGAGTATCGTCGGAGCAATAAGTTTTTTGGTTGGCATTTTTGGTTTCCTAATGATTAACTTGGTTATTTTTCAAGGGAATTTGCTTCAACTTACTAACCTAATTTTTCAAGACTGGATTCATTTCGAAGTACAGTTAGCTTCAATTTACATGGCAATTTTTGGTTCTGTGATTGGCTTAATCGCTTATATTAAAGGCCAGGATAAAATTGAGGCCTCTGAAGCAGGTCTCTTTACTTACCTGCAACCATTAATTTATCTACCCCTTGGGATCTTAGTACTTAAAGAAGCAATTTATACTCAACAAATTTTAGGTTTGTTAATAGTCTTTTTAGGAGTGTTGGTTGCGGAAAAAAGAAGCCATCTTTAATCTCCCCTCCTCCCTAAACTTGTCTCTACTCAGACAAAAAAGTTATGTTATAATTACCGTTCGTTATGAAAAGCAACATTCATCCAAATTGGCATTCACAAGCTCAAGTTACCTGCAGCTGTGGTAATTCTTTTGTGACTGGTTCAACTCTTGAAAAAATAGAGGTTGATATTTGTGACAAATGCCATCCTTTTTTTACAGGAGAAATGAAGTTTGTTGACCGCCAAGGAAGAGTAGACAAATTTAAGCAAAAAGTTGAACAAGCTCAAGCCAGACAAAAACAAAATCAACTTAAACAACAGCAAAAACAGCAATCTCAGGCCCAGCAAAGTGAAGAAGAAAACCTCACTTATCAAGAAATTCTCAGAGAAAAACAGTCCCAATTAAGGCAGGACAAGAATAAAACAACTGATAAAAAATAATCAGGTCTCCTTATATTTAATAGAAAATATTTCTATATAATTTCCCTTTTGAACAAAACCTAATTAAGCTTAGAGACGGTATATAATACTAGGCATGAATAATAACCCCTATCAAACACAGATTAATCAAATCAGTACAAAAATTCAGGAAAATCAAAAAATTCTCTCAGATCCCGATCTTGGTGATTTAGCTCAGCAAGAAATCAAAAAACTGCAACAACAATTAGAAACCCTAAAAAAAGCAGCTGCAGATTATCAAGAATCCTTAGAAGAACAAGAAGAAGCTCAAAAAAAACCAACTGCTAAATCAAGTGCTATTTTAGAGTTGAGAGCAGGAGCTGGAGGAGATGAAGCAAAAATTTGGGCTAATGATTTATTGCGAATGTACACCCGATATTGCCAAAATAAAGGTCTAGAGATTGAGTTTATTGATGATTTGGTTATTAAAATCTCTCATAGTACCAAACTAAAACTAGCATTTACTGATCCTCAAACAAGTCAAGAACAAGCTCTTGAAAAAACTTTTTACCCCTATGAACTACTAAAGCATGAGTCAGGAGTACATCGAGTCCAGAGAGTACCAACTACTGAAACTCAGGGCAGAATTCACACTTCCACTGCTTCAGTAGCAATTTTGCCTGAGATTAAATCTCATGCCATTAAAATTAGAGATGAAGATTTACGTTGGGAATTCATGCGGTCTAGCGGAGCGGGCGGGCAATCAGTAAACAAAACCAGCAGCGCTGTCAGGCTAACACATGAACCTTCTGGAATTGTAGTGAGAGTTAGCCAAGAAAGGAAACAGCTACAAAACAGAGCCATTGCTCTAGAACTACTCAGGTCGCAACTCTGGACTATTGAGGAAGAAAAAAGGGTTAATAAAATCGAAAATGCCAGATCAGCTATTGGAAGAAATATGAGGGCTGAAAAGATCAGAACTTACAATTTTCCTCAAAATAGAGTTACAGATCACCGTATTAATGAAAGTTGGCATCAACTTGACTCAATTTTAGAAGGAGAACTAGATCCCATCATAACTACTATTAAACAAAAATTAATCTTAGAAGAAAATAAATTCTCTTTATAAACAAAAAGTTATTCCCTAATCGTCCTCTTCATCGATATCCAAAGTAAAACTCTTGTCAGCTTGTTGCTGCAAAAGTTGTAAAATTAATTCCTGAGCTTCCTCAAGCTGTAAATTTTTAACTAATGCTACCTCTTCCTGTAGTCTAGATAAAGCTCTTCTAAATAGTCTTTTTTTTGTATAAGTAAAATTAGTGTCTGGATCTTTTTTAACAATTGCCAATTTTTTTAAAATTAAAGCAATTTTTTTTGGTTCATTAGACTTAATCGTCTCTTTAGCTGATCTAGTATTAAACCTGCCTTTCATTTCTATCTCTGAACCCAAATATTTAAGGAGTTCATCAACTTCCTTTTCTGACATAGGTTTTCTGATATTGGTCAAGTCCAGATTAGACACCGCTATTGAACAAGTTAAGGTTTGATTAGCCTGGGTTTCATACCCTGGCCTGAAATGAATAACTTCCTCCAATTCACCTGTTTCAGGATTTTCTTCCTCAGTTATTTTAAAGATCTCATATACTTTTCCAAAGCGAACTATTTTATCTTTTACTTTAAAAATTTTACTATTACTCATATCTTATCCTTTCTCTAACTACTCTATTTTTGACTCCTTAAAGTAATATTGATCGTCTGAAAACTATTATCTTTGTAGATTCTAAGACGAACACTGGCTCCAACTCTTTTTTGATTAATCAATTGAGCCAATTCTTGTTCTTCACTTAACTTGTTGCCATCAAACTCAACAATTATATCACCAGCTTTTAAACCTGCTTGATCGGCACTGCTACCAGGAACCACCTCTAAAAGATAAGCTCCTCTGGGAATTTCATTAACCAAAGCTGCTTGTTCGCTAATCATAGTATAGCGAACACCAAGCATCGGCCGATCAAACTGCCCAGTCTCATTAAAATTAGTAATTGCAGCTTTTACTACATTAATGGGGATAGCAAAACTAATATTATCTGCAGCTGTAGTAGCCACATTAACTCCAATAACTTCTCCTCGATTATTAATTAAAGGTCCACCTGAATTTCCCGGATTAATGGCAGCATCGGTTTGCAACATATTTTGTAAACTCTCAAACTGACCGCCTCCGGCTGCAGTAATAGATCGACCAATTCCAGAGATCACCCCTGTGGTAACAGTATGTCTAAACTGCCCCAGGGCTGTTCCAATTGCTATTACAGGCTCCCCCACTCTAACTTGATCACTATCTCCTAAAGCTAAAGCTGGAGCCCTAAAATCTTTAACCTGCAAAATCGCCATATCTAGACTTGGATCACGATATATCTCAGTAACCTCAAGTTCCTGATCATCTTTATCAATAATTAAATACTCTGCTGAAACATCTGCCACCACATGCTTGTTGGTCACGATCAAGCCTCCTTCAACAACAAAGCCACTGCCGATATCTCTTTGAACTTCCTCTAAACGAATTTCCTGCTGCTGAATACCAAAAAAACCAAAAGGGTCAAAAATACTACCAGGCTCAATAACTTGCTGTTGTTTTTTGATAGAAACTGTAATTACTGATTCCGAAGCCTTCTCAGCCACATCAGCTATGCTATATCCTCCTTGCTGCATCATCTCCCCCAAACTGGTTTGAGGATATTCTTTTAACTGCCTCTCAGCAGTTAAAAACTGCTCTCGCTTAAAAATAAAGTCAAGTGGCCTAATGACAAAAATTCTATCAGCCAAAGCTCCGATAAAAAAAGTAAAAATAAAAAAAATTGAGATTGCTAGGCCAATGATAAATGGTTTTAGCTGTTTATTATCCTCCATACTCAAGTGTATAACTTTTATAAATTAATTAATGAGCAAACCCTATTATATAAAAATTGTCAACGGACCAGCAGCTCCTGCATGCCCCTCAACAATACCTCATCTTCTTCTGTTTCACGATCAAACTCCACTTCAACATCTACAGCAATTCCCTCATCATGAATCCAGTCACCTCCAGGCAACATCCAACGCCCAACAGTTATGTGTATCCCGCCATTATTAGATAGCTCACGTCTATCTTGAACAGTCCCTTTGCCAAAAGTTTGAGTACCGATCAATTTAATTCCTAGATCATCTCTTAAGGCTCCGGCTACAATTTCCGAAGCTGAGGCACTTCCTTTATTAACCAAAACCACTAATGGATAATCTTTTAACCTAGCTATTCCTTGGCTGCGGAAATCCTCTCTGGTTAAACGACTTTTCTGTGAAACCACAATATCATTCTCAATAAAATCACTGGCCAAATCAATAGCGCCCTGGAAATAACCTCCAGGGTTGTTGCGTAAGTCTAAAACAATACCTGAGATAGGAGGTTGGGCAGAAATAATTTGAGCAACGGCAGCATCCCATTCTTCAGCTGTACGTCCTCCAAACCGGCTTACTCTTAAATGAGCTATTCGGCTTCCCTGATAATCAATAAACTCTAATCTAACTGTTTCAACCACAATCTCATCACGCCTAACACTTACTTCAAAAGGCTCGTCGACCCCTTCCCGATAAATAGTAAAGATTATTTCTGTTCCTTTTGGACCTCGGATATTTTCTACCGCTTCAGTTAAACTCCACCTAGAACTGTCTTCATCAATTTCTTTTAAATCATCACGAACATGTAAAATTAAATCTCCTGCTTCTAAACCAGCCCGATCAGCTGGAGTGCCCTCAAGAGGAGAAACAACTGCCAAGGTTTGTTCAATGTAGCCTAATTCTATGCCAACTCCGTAAAAACTACCCTGCAGCTCCTCACCACTGCGCTTATTTTGATCTGGAGATAAATATATTGTATAAGGATCTCCCAATGCTGAGGTCATGCCCGCAATTGCTCCGTCTACCATTTCTTGCGCATTTAGCGACTCTGCATCAAGATACTCATGTTCAAGTAAATTCCAAACTTCCCAAAAAACGTCAAAGTCCACTTCTTTTTCAACTGAAGGAAGAAGGGTTCCTGTCAATCTCCCCAAGGCTGTATCTTGATCCCGTGGCATCAACTCAGAAGTGACTAAAGAGATTCTATTACTGTATCTTTGACCAATAACTGCTCCCAAAAAAAATAGCAATATACCAATAATTAAATTTCTAACTGTAAAAAGGGTGGCTTTTCTCATGATATAAATAGACTCTCTTAAATATCCACTTAGCAACTTGAAATTATCTACTTTAACTCAGTTTAATTAACAAGCTAAATAATAGTCTGGGTATATTCAAGTAATGCCAAATGTCGAGCTCTTTCTATTTCCCTAGTAAGTTTTTTCTGATCTTTCTTCTTTAAACCAGTTTTTTCTCTAGGTAAAATGACTCCTTGCTTGCTCATAAATTTTGCTAATTCCTGAGGGTTTTTATATGAAAATTTTTGCATATCAACAATATAATAACTTTCTTTAATGCAGTATTAAGTATTAAAGTCAAAATCATAACACTTAATACTGCACAAATTTTAAAACAAATTAAAAAGGAATGTCTTCAGAAACTTCATCTACCTCAACTTCATCCTCTTCATCTGCTTCTTCTTTCTTTTTTGAGCTCTCCTCCTTTTCTTGTGTTTTCTCTTCCTCTTCATTCTTGGGCTCCTCTTCTGCCCTAGAGTCTTCATAGCCTTGGGGTGAACCAAGTTTAATCATGCTATCAAGCACAATTTCTGTCACCCTGCGATCAGCACCATCATCGCTCTTCCAATCTCTAGTTTGCAGTCTTCCTTCTACATAAACCTTGTCGCCTTTTCTTAAGATTTGATCACAAATCTCAGCTAACTTTGCCCAAGCAACCAGATTGTGAAAATCTGTTCTCTCTTCTATTTGGCCTTCATTAGTTGACCAAGACCTGTTGGTCGCAATACCAAAAGAACAAACCGCCGTATTGCTGGGGGTGTATCTCAAATTTGGATCACGGGTGAGATTCCCGATTAACATTACTTTATTTAATGATCTGACAGCCATTATATTTTCCTCCTCTATCAGACTAACTTATAGATAACTTCCTATATTATATGTAAATTCTTACAAAAAGCGTATTTTTTATAAACTAATTTTTAGTTTACTCTAACCTTAACTAAACTTTAATGCTTAATTAATCCTCTTGCTTAACTAATAAATAACGAATAACAGGCTCGGCAATATTAATCGCCTCTTTAACCTGAATAGATTGCTTGGGAGTTGCTTTAAAAACAAAATGAAGATATTGAGCTTCTGTGTATCTTTTGCCCGTCTGCCTGATAACATAGGCCAACTCTTTCTTTCCCCAATCCTCTGTTTCCACTATCTTACCCTTACTCTTTGTAATTATTTCCTGAATTGAATTATTAACTGCCTCTAATTCTGCTTTAGATAATTCTGGATCTACCAAACATGTTAATTCGTAATTTCTGATTTCTGTTTCTCTAGGAATCTTCATTATTGCTAAACTTTTCTATTAATTAATTATTGCAAATATTATTTTAAGTTTTCAAACACTTGAAGTTGATATTATAAATCATAATTGGAAAAATTCCAGATGAAAAAGTCTTGATCTAAAATTATGTTCCAATCATAAACTCTACCACGTCATCTTCTTTCATAATATAATCTCTGCCTTCAATCCTAAGTTTGCCTATTTCCTTACATCCGGTCCAACCATTGTATTTTACAAAATCAGCATGGCTAACTACTCTAGCTTTGATAAACTTCTGCATAAAATCAGTATGAATAACACCAGCTGCTTGCACAGCAGTTGATCCTTTTTTAATAGTCCAGGCTCTTGCTTCCAACTCTCCAGCAGTTAAAAAACTTTGTAAACCTAGTGTTTCATAGGCAACCAAAGCCAACCTTTCTAAACCTGACTGCTCTATACCTAAATCCTGCATATATAATAGTTGATCTTTAGCAGAAAGAGATGCTAGCTCGCTTTCAATTTTGGCACTAATCGCTACAATTTGACCAAGCTCAACTTGATGCTGAGAGTTTGATAATAATTCAACATACTGTTGCCTAATCTCCCCTGCTCTTTTAAGTTTAGATTCATCTACGTTTAAAACAAAAAGCTCAGGCTTAAAGGTTAACAAATTTAATTCTTTAGCTAAGGCGATAGCTTCTTTTTGCTGAGGAGTCAACTCCTTTTGAGACATACTCAACCATTGGCTTGGTAAAACATTTTGCCCCCCATTTAACCTCTGTTTAAACTCTAAAATAAGCTCCCATCGCTTAGGCTGTTCTTTTGCCTTAACTCCTTTAGGCTGTCTTTGTTTTTCTAAAGTTTCTAAATCAGCAATTTGCAACTCAGTTCTAATAGTAGTTAAGTCTTTAATTGGATCTACAGATCCTTCTCTAGCTACATTTTCGTCATCAAAAACTCGCAACACATGACAGATGGCATCGGTTTCCCTAATATGAGATAAAAATTTATTACCTAAACCCTCACCCTGACTTGCTCCCTCAACTAGACCTGCTATATCAATAAATTTAACCAAAGCCGGTTTAATAGTTTGAGTATTTACAATCTTAGCCAGAGCCGGCAGTCGTTCATCAGGCACTTCAGCTACGCCAATATTAGGCTCGATTGTTGCAAAAGGATAATTAGCAGCCAGCGCTACCTGTTTTTTTAATAAAGCATTAAAAAGTGTTGATTTACCAACATTGGGCAAACCGACTATTCCGATTGATAAAGACATGAAGAGTATTTTAGCAGGTTATTGAAAAAAAAATTAAATAGGTTTTAATGAAGCTATTATAAAAAATATTTAAAAATATGCCAGAAAGCCAGCCAAAATCAGAGTATCAACCTCAATCAGAAGACCAGCCTCAGCCAGAAACACAAGCCCCTCCAGAAGATCAAGAAAAAAAATCTGAATTGCCCCCTAATATGGAGGCTGTTGAGCAGATTATTGGAACTAGAGAAACTTTTCGCTCTCTCTACTTCCTTATTAAAGAAGAAGCAGCGGATGAAAGCGGCTATATAATTGAAACAGCTCAACATCCAGCCTACCATTTTTCAGAAGTTATTAAGCGAATTGAGGCAGTAAGAAATGGAAAGGGGCAGATGAATTTAATTACTAGAAAATGGGGAATAAGGGAAAAGGCTGAAGAACTGATAGAAAAAGAGCAAGCTTTAGCCAAACAAATAGCTCGTGTTGAGTCTTTTGACCAACTAGAATCTATTTTACTGTCAACTGGTGGCATTGAGGGTTCTCAAAAATGGTATTCCGCTCAAGAGCTAAGGGACATAATAGAATCAGTGCGTAATAATAAAAATTCTGATCCCAGAAGAATTCCTAGGACTGCTGGTCTTAGAAATAAGGTACTAGAACTAATGAGGCAAGAAGCTTCTCCATTAAATCGCCTTAGAGGATTATTTAATTAAGGTTTTAGTCATACCTATAAAGGCGATGGCATCTAAAGATAGTTAATAAAATTGTTAATCGATTTTTTTAATACTTTAGCCTCTTTTCTTGGATTCTTTGAAAAAATAATTCCTCTAGAGGAGTTAATAATTAGTCCCCTCTTATCCTTGTTTAATCCAGCACCTAAAACCTGCTTAAAATCACCCCCCTGAGCTCCTACTCCAGGCACTAAAATCGTCATTTTTCCTACAATTTTTCTAACTCTAGCCAGTTCCTCAGGATAAGTAGCCCCAACCACCAACATGCAGTTATTGTTTAAGTTCCAGTTATTTGAAACTTGCTCTGCTACATGCTGCCAAACTGGTTTACCCTCACTCATTAAGTCTTGGAGCTCCCCCGCTCCTTTGTTTGAGGTCCTGCACAAAATTATGCAAGCTTTATCTGACCTTTTTAAAAATGGTTGCAATGCTTCTTGGCCTAAATAGGAATTTAAGGTAACAGCATCAAAGCCTAATTCATCAAATATAGCTGTAACATAGCCCTCGTTGGTTGAATCGATATCTGCGCGCTTGGCATCAGCAATCAGCACAATTTCTGGATAATTGGTTTTCAAGTATTCAATAGTTAAGGCGAGTTCAGCCCACCCAAGCGCGCCTCTTGCTTCATAAAAAGCAAAATTAGGCTTATAAGCACACACATTTTGGTGAGTTTGTTCAATAATCCATTTATTAAACTCAAACTGAGGCTTAGCTTGGTTTAAAAACTGCTGGGGCAGTTTTTTAATATCGCTATCTAAACCCACACAAACCAAGGAATTTACTTGCTTCACTCGCTTGCTTAATTTCTCCTCTATTTGCCCAATTCGTTTTTTCATTGATTTTTTGCTTGCTTTGCTAAATATTCTCTGCCATGGCCCACCTCGGTATTAATCGGCTTCTGTTTTAACTCATCAGGCAACTCATCTTCATCCCAAGCTTCCGCTTGCAACTCTCCCAAATAAAAAAATGGGGCATCAAACATAGCTTGATTTACCTGTTGTGGATTGCGATTAACCATCACACAGACTCCTGTTACTTTTCCTTCATAACTACGCACTACATCCACTACTTTTTTTACAGATCCGCCAGTGGTTGCTAAATCCTCTAAAACCAGCACTCTCTTATTTTTGATATATCGATCATAGCCCCTTTTAAAAACAAAACCCCCCTGACCGTCCTTTTCAGCATAAACCGCATGAATCGGCTTTTGTTTGATGACAGACAAATGATGTCCCACCCATTGAGACAAAATAATTCCCCCCAAAGCTGGCGCTGCCACTGTTTCAATATCTAAATGAGCGCATTGCTCTGCCATCATTTTACAAACTTGGCTGGTTTGCTTAACATGCGGATATAAAGCATCTTTGTTAATATAAACACTACCATGTTTACCCGAGGTGTAAACAAAGTGATCATTGACTAAAACTGCATTAACTGATTTTAAAATGTCTATGACTGAAGCGGAATGTTTCATTGTTATTGCTGCTAATTATTAACCTCAGTTTTCAAACTAAAAAAATCCCGCTTACTTGCGGGATTAAATTATGCATAAAACTTTTTGTTTTAAACTATTTGCTGGAATTATTTTTAGTTTAAGCACTAAAAAAATTATTAAACCAAAACCAGTGACTTAATACAAGTCCCTCTTTGATCCTTTAAAAATCAACAAAAATTACAAGCCTGCTTTCTCGCTCAAATAATCAATAATGGGTGTCGAGCCAATAATACAATTTTTATCTGAGGTGAACAAAAAAGGAACGCCTCTACTGCTTTCACCGCAAGTTTGGGCTGCCAAATTCATTTGTTCTTGATGTGCCTGATTGTAATAAACCTCTCTTCTTTCAATATTGAGAATTGATTCTATTTGAGTTTCCTGCATCCAATCCATAACATCATGACAATAGGGACAAGTCTCTCCATAAAAATAAATGTATTTTGGCTGTTCTTGAACTGCTTCTCCCAAAACCTCTTGCTCTGAACCTGCTTCATCCTGAGTTTCTTCTTTAACTTCTAGAACATCTTGCTCTTTCCCCTCTTCTTTGAACTCAATTTCTGCCTCTTCTATTCCAACAGAATCCATTTGTAAAATATCCTGCTGATCATTTTCTAACTGAAGCTGATCTGTATTTCGTTGAAATATCCTAGTTAACAACGCCAGTGCAATAATAATTACTCCTAGCCCCACAATAATAATATATGTTCTTTTCATAATGTTGCTCTTAATTTAAGATAATTAATAACATCACTCAAGCATTAAGCTGCATGAGAATGAGTTAATGAATTATAGCAGTAATTATTTTTCTTGTAGTGGAACAATGATATTAAGTTAATTGACCTAAGCTTAAATAACCTCAATTACGAAAAAATTCATGAAAATTATTCGCAACAAACAACTTTTATTTGATCTTTTGGCTATCGGTTTAACCCTGGCTTTATTCTATTGGATCAAATCTGTTGGTTTTTCCTATAGATTTGGAGATGGTAATGCCTATTTTTACATGGCTGATCAGTTTTTGCGTGGCCTATTACCTTATCGAGACTTTTTGATTGCAGATCCACCACTGCTAATTTTATTACTGGCCGGAGTCAAGGCTGTAATTGGTAATAATATAATCCTATTTCAAGCAGTGCCAATCTTGCTGGAAAGTGCTACTGCTATTATTCTATTTTTAGAAACCAGAAAAAAACTCCCCAACTTAGCTAGATTTACACCTGCCCTTTACTTATTCTCATTTCTGATACTATCAACCACAGATTATTTAACTGGCTTGCATTTTGTAACTCTTTTTATTGCTTTAGCCTATTACCTTAGAAAAAAACCATATTTATCTGGATTTTTTTGGGGACTAGCTACCTTAATTAAGCTCTATGTGATTCCTGGGTTCCTAGGATGGATAATTTGGTTAAAACTTAATAAACAAACCAAACTTTTGCAAAAAACTATCATTAGCTATGTCTTAACTGGAGCAATCTTTATGCTACCTTTTCTAATTATTGCTCCCTGGCCAGTGATTGACCAAATCATTATCCATCAATTCAATCGTCCGGCAGGTATTAGCAAAGTTAAAATTTTTAGTTTTTTCATTATGTATGATCTAGTTTTGTTAATTATGGCTGGAACCAGTTTCTTTGTTGCTAAAAACTTAAAGACAATTTTACCTCTTTTAGGCTGGATTATCTTTTACCTAATTTTTAAAGACTTATATTATCTGTACCTAGGAGTTTTAGCTTTTTGGATAATATTGAGTATTAATGAATTGTTTATTTATTTAAAAAAATCTACCCAAAACTCATGGCTAGCTTCTAACCATCAGCAACTTTCTATTATTATCATTATTTCAATTTTATTTAGCCAAATCGTAGGACTACGCATTTATCACCAAACAATCCAACCAAAAGGCCTATTTCCTCAAGTGGAAGCGGTTGCTGAGTTTATCAAACAACTACCCCAAAAATCACTCTATGGCTCGCATGAGGTGGCTCCACTAGTAGCGCTAAAAGCTGGTCTGCAATTATTTAACAATCACGCTGATACTAATGCTCAATTATTTGGCTCTGGAGTACTAGATAAGAAAAAAATATCTACAGAAGCTGCCCAACAAGGCGTTTATTTATTAACTAAAGTAGCCAATATCCCGCAAAACCCTGATGTAGACATAGGCTACGACGGTTACTTTGATCAAGAAGTATTTGAAAAATACTGTCAAAGGCTTGAAATATTTGATGGACCAGGTTTTGAGTTGTTCACTGATATTGCAGTATATGAATGCAGTAAAGATTAATATGCTTGACCAAACTCTTTTCCCATTATTTTTACCAGACGCTACCTATGGAGTGGTGCGTAGCTTATCTAGTCAAGACATTCATAAAGTGGGGATTAAAGCTTTAATGGTGAACACCTATCACCTTTTTCAAAAACCAGGCTTAGAATTAATTAAACAGGCAAATGGAATAAAAAAATTTATGAACTGGTCGGGGGTGGTTGCTTCTGATTCCGGAGGATTCCAATTATTCTCTTTAATCAACAAAAATCCTGATTTTGGAAAAGTCACTGATGAAGGAATCGTATCCTATACTGGTAAAAAGAAACAAACCAAGCAAGTTTTTACGCCTGAAGAATCAATTCGGGTTCAATTCGCCCTAGGCAGTGACATCATGATTTGTTTAGATGACTTTACCCCACCCAATGCAAACCGAAAGAGAATAGAAGAAAGTGTAGAGCGAACAGTTCATTGGGCAGAAAGAAGTAAGGCAGAATTCACGCATTTAGTGCAAAAAAACAACTTTTCAGAAGAAAACAGACCTTTATTGATAGCTCCCATACAAGGGCATAGAAACTGGAAATTGAGAGAAAAATGTGCTCAAAAATTAATGGAAATCGAATTTGATATATATGGTTTAGGTGGCTGGCCATTTGATGATCAAAACAATTTTGATTATGAAATGGTGGAGAGAAACAGCAAACTAACTCCTGATGATAAATTGCGCTTTGGTTTGGGCATTGGCAATCCAGAAAATATCTCCAGGCTATATCAAATGGGTTATGATTTATTTGATTGTGTATTGCCAACCAGAGATGCTAGGCATAAAAGGTTGTATGTTTTTAAACAAACTCCCCAAGAGATTGATTTTTGCAAAGATAAAGATTGGTATCAATATTTGTATTTTGAGAGAGGCTCCCTGGCCAATGACTACCAACCAATAAGCAAATATTGTGACTGCCCAACTTGTAAAAATCATTCTCGGGCCTATTTACATCATTTATTTCAAATCAATGATACAACTGCGCTAAGATTAGCTAGCTTGCATAATCTGCGCTTTTATGCCCAACTAATGGAAAGTTTAAAAAAAAATAAATTCGCAAATTAGTATTAGTAATAGATATGAGCTCATTTCTGAGGGGTTTCACCCCTCAGCATTTTGTCTTGCTTTGCAAGAACAAAGCCTGCTCCCCTGTCGCTTTAAGGGGTATTAGACCCTTAAAGCTCCACTAGGGGGAATCCCCCTAGAACCCCCATTCTGATTTATTCCTCCCGTCCCGCTTAGCGGGAGGGCAAGCTGGCGGGGTATATAATCAGAATAAAGCCTGTTGAACGTCAACTTCAAACTGATCTCCAGGTAATTGAGTTACTAAAGAATTAAAATCTAATTCCTTAAATAAATCTACTACTTTTGCCTTATCATAACTTTCAACCCTACATTGAGATAAGTCAATATTAAGTGGAACATCTTGGTCTATTTTTGCTAACTTTTTACTTAACAGCGCAACTTCTTTTCCTCCTTGGAGCTTTGTTAACAAAGCTCCCCTAAGCAACCCACTTGGCTCTACTGACCCTGAATTAATTTTGTCTACAGCTTTAAACAAGTTTTCTAAAGTAAAATATTCATTCAATAGCTTAACTGCTGTCTTTTGACCAATTCCTTTAATTCCTGGAATGTTGTCAGAAGGATCACCCATCAGAGCTTTCATATCAACTACTTGTTCTGGCTTAACTCCTAAGTCTTGAATCACTTTTTCCCGATCATATTCTGTATCCTTTTTTCTGCCTCTTCCTGGCAACCAAACATGAGTATTATCATCAACCAACTGAAACAAATCCTTATCACCAGTGACTACTATTGACAATAATTTCTTATCTGCCTTAAGCTCCTGCGGATTATGGTCAAGCTTATAACTTAATGTACCAATCAAGTCGTCGGCTTCATAACCCTCAATCTCAAATTGCGGAATATTTAATACTTTAACAATCTCTTTTACTAAAGGAATCTGCGGTTGTAATTCATCAGGCATTTCTGGCCGTTGGGCCTTGTAGTCTTCAAACTCTTTATGACGAAAGGTGGGTTTGTGGTGATCAAAAGTGACAGCCAAATACTTGGGTTTAAATTCATTAATTGCAGCCAACAAAATTCTGGAAAAGCCATAGGCTGCATTTACCACTCTGCCTTGAGGATCTGTTAATTTTGGCAGAGCATAAAAAGCACGATAAATCACAGCATGACCATCAAAAAGGAGAAAAATTGGTCTTTTAGACATACTAATTGGATTTAACTTAAGCCTGATCTTCTAACTTTATTTTTTTAAAACCCATTAATTGCTCAAACTCTTCGCCATCCAAAGTCTCAAGATCCAACAGTTTTTTAGCCACTTTTGTTAATTCTTTTTCATACTTTTTTAACAACTCTTCACTTTTCTTCAAAGTCTTATTAATTATTTTTTGGATTTCTTCATCAACTTTTTTCTGAAGTTCTTGTGAAATTCTATGTGGCTCACCCCACATCTTGTCGTAATCTTCATTTTCATATTGAGGGCTAAAGTTCATTGGGCCTAACTCGCTCATGCCATATTCAACTACCATAGCGCGGGCAATACGAGTAGCCTTGTCAATATCATTGCTGGCTCCTACTGTCAGTTCATTAAACTTAATTTTCTCTGCTACTCTTCCTCCCAACATTTCAACTATTTTTCCCTCTAATTCAGATTTAGTGGTTTGAAGCTTGTCTCTTTCAGGAGGAGTAAAGGTATAACCCAAAGCCCTTCCTCTTGAAACAATAGAAATTCTATGAACCGGATCTGAAAAGGGCTGAACATGAGCTAAAATAGCATGCCCTGCTTCATGATAGGCTGTCATTTCGCGCTCAATCTCATCCTGCAGACGTTTTTTACTTGGTCCCAATTTAACTTTTAGGGAAGCTTCTTCAACATCTTCCATAGTAATTCGATCTCTATTTTCTCTAGCAATTCTAATCGCTGCCTCATTTAACATATTTTCAATATCAGCTCCTGAAAAGCCAACTGTACTTTTAGCTATACTTTCAAAACTCAAATCTGCAGAAAGAGGTTTCCCCTTAGCATGAATGCCAATAATATGTTTTCTTTCTTCAAGATCAGGTAAATTAACTTGAACTCTGCGATCAAAACGACCTGGTCTTACCAAGGCTGAGTCTAATAACTCTCCGCGATTGGTAGCTGCCATAACAATTACATTATCATTGGGCTCAAAACCATCCATCTCTACTAAAATTTGGTTTAAGGTTTGCTCGCGCTCATTATGTCCACCAGCATACCCCATACCCCTAGTTCTCCCTATGGCGTCAATCTCATCAATAAAAATAATGGATGGAGCCAACTTTTTCGCAGTTTCAAACAAATCTCTCACCCTAGAAGCACCAACTCCAACCAACATTTCCATGAACTCAGAGCCGGCTATAGATAAAAACTGGACATTAGCTTCTCCTGCTACCGCTCGGGCTAACAATGTTTTACCTGTACCAGAAGGACCAACCAAGAGTACACCCTTTGGGGTCCGGGCTCCAACCTTTAGATATTTTTTTGGATGTTTTAAAAAATCAACTACTTCTAACAACTCCTCTTTTGCCTCATCCATGCCTCCCACATCATCAAATTTTACATCTTGTTTACCTTTTATAAAAACTTTTGCTTTACTACGGCTAAATCCCAACAAACCATCTTGTGCCCCCCTGGCTTGACGCATAATCAGCAAAAAGACAACAATGATTGCAATCAGCGGTAACAAATTAAGCACTAATTCCCAAAACATTTGCCCCAAACTTACATCTTCAACTGTTAAGTCAACTTCTGTAATATCCAAACCAGCTGAACTTAATACATTTAAAGCCTCTTGACCCGTTTCTTTCAGAGCAATCTTCCTAGTTTCATCTTTATACAAAACTCGCAATTCATCACCAGCCACCATAATCTTCTCCACCCTTTCATCTCTAACATCTCTTACGACCTGACTCAAACTAATAGTTTCTACACCACCAGTAAATAAAGATAGAATAAACGGCAAAAACAAGAAAAATAAAATTAAATAAACAAAACCTTTTTTAAAAAACTGATTTAAATCAATTTTAAACTCAAACTGCTTAATATGATTTTTATTTTTGCCGCCTTTATTTTTTGTCGCCAATTGGGGAAATTTCTTTAATCTATTCTTATCTTGCTTTTTCTGATCTTCTTTTTTTTGGACCTTAGGTTGATCGGTCGAATCATTCTTATCCTTTTCTATGGCGGACTGCTTGTGATTATCTACTTGATTTGTCATTAATAAATTCCTAACTGTTGTTAACCCTTTAATTTATATACATTTTACAAATTAATCTCTCTTTAATTTTGTGAGGCTTTATTTTAACACGTTTGGTATAATTTTCGGCCTCTAACTCACTCCTAGTTTGACAGCTTGAATCTAGCAAGAACCTTAATTTTTCCCTTGTTTGATACTTTCAACTAAGTCTGACAGCGATGAAAAGTTCAGATATTTTTCAATTTTTTGACGGGAGTTCTCTAATTCTTTTTCAACATTCCAAAAACGTTTGATTATTTTTATAAAAAAAGCCTGGCTTTGTTTAGCATCAATAAAATTAGCTACCCGAGAAGGATCAAAAGTATCAACAAAATCAGCATCTTGCAAGATTTTAGTATAAACATCCTGTTTCTTATTTAATCGACGAAAAGGAAAAGCAAATGGATGCCTCTTGATAGCATTTAGAGCAATTTTTTTGTCTTTTTGACTTAAATTAAAGGGCTTAAGTTGCCTACTAAGTAAATTATAAGCAATTTTTCCTTCTCTAAAGTAAACTCTTAAAGAAGGTTTATGTTGAGAATAAGTAATATCATGTAAATAGCAAATTGCCCTAAGTAAATTCAAATCAATGTCTTTTACCTCTAAAGACCGTGCAATAGCAACAGCGTTGTTGGCAACTCTTTGTACATGATCCCAATCATGTTGGCGACTTAAGGACTTTTCCATCTTAGTCTTGGCATAGTCCCTAATTTTTTGAAGTTGTTGATCTGTCATTGAGATTTTTTTGCCAGTTGTTTTAAATAGAAATTAAACATTTACCTTGAAGTTAAACCCAAGCCCATTTTATTCTTAACTTCTATTAATGTTTTTTCAGCAATAACCTGAGCCTGCTTGGCCCCTTCTTGAACAATTTCTTCAAGATACCCTGGCTTAGCTTCTAGCTCCTGCCTTTTCTTCTGAATTGGCTGCAACTCTTCAAAAATAGCTCGGGCTAATTCAGTTTTTAATTGCAAATATTTAATGCCCCTATCTTGATAAAGACTCTCGTAGTGTCTTAGTTTTTCCTCACCCTGAAACAGCTTCACCAATTGCAACAAACTCGCTACTCCATGAGACTCCTCCTGAGAAACTTGGTCAAAATACTTTTTAAAAGAGGTACTCGTTTTTGATTCACTAGACTGCTTTATTTCTTGAACTCTACCTTGTCCGCTATCAGTAGGAGTAGCAGCTAATTTTTGAGTTATCGTTTCTAAATTATCAGTCAAATTAATATAACTGCCCTCAATTGATTTGCTCATCTTTCCCAAACCCTTTAAAGAAGGTACATACTCCCCTGGAGTTGCAAAACGCTGTGGTTCTGGAAAGTTTGTTTTAAATCTTTGATTCATTTTTCTAGCAATTTCTCTAGATATTTCCAAATGAGGTTCCTGATCGATTCCCACTGGCACTAATTCGGCTTGATAAATCAGTATATCGGCAGCCATCAAGACTGGATAGTTTAACAAAGCCATAGTAATATCATCAGGATATTGGGCAGCTTTTTCTTTAAAGGTTGGCAAATGCTGCATTCTAGCAACAGTCATAACTGAAGAAAACAAAAAAGCTAAATACGGATGTTGGGGTACTGAGGATTGGGCAGTAATAATCGCTTTTTGCGGATCCAAGCCAGCTGCCAAATAATCTAAGATAATTTCTCTACTGGCAGCGGGTAGCCCTTGAGGATTATATGGTGTAGTGATTGTATGTAAGTCCATCACCATATAAATACAGCTATAATCAGGGTTTTCCTGAAGCTGAATATAGCCTTTTACAGCTCCCAAATAATTTCCTAGATGCAATCTTCCTGTGGCTCTGGTGCCTGAAAAAACACGTTTAGTTGTTTTTGACATAAATAAATTCGCAAATTAATATTAGTAATAGATATGAGCTCATTTCTGAGGGGTTTTACCCCGAGCGCATTTTTCTTGTCCCACTCAGC
Source organism: uncultured Pseudomonadales bacterium (assembly GCA_964449995.1). GTDB lineage: Bacteria > Patescibacteriota > Microgenomatia > UBA1400 > PJMF01 > CAYVBW01. Next base: position 42,440 of record CAYVBW010000004.1, read on the forward strand.
GAAACAAGCTGGCGGGTATAATCAGAATTAAAAATAATAAATAATTCTAATTTTAAAAATGAGTACCATCTTCGTTTTAATAAGCTTATTCTAGCAGACCTATTACTGCTCGGGCAGTCTTTTTAAAAAAGGGGAAAATAATCACTCTTATAGAAATTCTCTATAGTTCCTCGATTTCAACTTCAGGAGCCATCTCCTGCCTGTCATCTATCAATTGAAGATATTTCTCTGTTGTAGTAATGCGCTTATGTCCTACTAACTGTGATACATAAACTAAAGGTGTACCTGCCTTTAACTGTTCCACAATAAAAGTATTTCTAAGATCATTGACAATAGCCTCTTGAATACCTGCTAATTTAAAATAACGATTAATTGCTGCCCGAATGTTTCTCACTAAAAAAGGGCGACAGGTTTTTGTTAGAAACACATGTTTCTCTTTTGCTTTAGGTCTAACTTTTAAATAGTTGATTAGAGCCTGTTTAGCTGCTTTATTTAAGGGTACTTTGCGACCATCCCTACTCTTGTAGGGCTGGATGTAAACAACACCTCTTTCTAAATCTATATCTTCCATTTTCAAATTTGCCAACTCACTAATACGCATACCTGTTTGTAAAAGAAGCTCAACAATAGCAAAAATTCTAGCATCTGACCTGCAAGTATCGCGCAACGCCCTATATTCTAATTTTTGAAGAAATCTAGGTGGACTCTGCTCGAATTTGGGATGACTAATTTCTTGAGCAGGATTTTGATCAACTAATCCCTCATTTTCTAAATAACGGAAAAATGACTTGATAGAATTAATTTTTCTAGAAATAGATTTACTGGCATAACGTCTGTTTTTGAGTAACTCTTTAAATTGACTAATATCTTCGTAGTTTACTTCATCTACATTATTCTTTTCTTGCTGGGCGGCATATTCTGCTAATTGCTCTACATCTTTAACATAAGCAATAACTGTGGCATTAGCTTTACCATTGGATTCTAAATATGTCTGATATCTTTTTTGAGCTTCATTTAATTTAAGAGGCATTCTTAGTCCTTACAATAATACTATTTAGGGTAAAATAGAATTTAATTAATATAGTCTTAAATCTTTGTAATAATCTTTTTAAAACTAAATAAATTTAGCCATCGATTCAAAATTTAATGAAAACTTAATATTTTATTAATATAAGACCATACTAAAGTATCTTATAATAACATAAAATGTAAATTTTTCCAAGCAAATTATTCTCATGAAAAAAGTATTATATCATCCACTATTCGTTGCCCTGATCACACTATTGGTGATTTTTTTCATTTTCAACCTAAGAAGTAAGCTCCAAAGATTAACACTATCTCAAGAAAATTTAAGAACTATTCAGAAGGAGGTTAATCAGCAAGAAAAAAGTGTAGAAGAACTTAAAGAGTTATCTGAAAAATCCCAAACTCCTCTTACTGTAGAAAAGTTAACTCGTAGTGAGCTTCTAATGCAAAAAGAAGATGAAGTGGTCATCAAGCTGCCTGAAATAAAAACAGAAAAAGAAAATTTGAGTCATTCAAAACCAGAAACTCCTATTCAAAAATGGTTTAAAATTTTAAACCTAAACCACATTTTTTAAAAAAATATTTCTTTTCGTATCTTTCAAACAAATAATATCCTCATAATATTGATCATATTTATCTTTTATGGCACAAAATTTAAACCCATAATATAAACACTAAAAGATATAACTAAACAGAGAATTTAAATAGAAGTTGTCTTAACCCAAAATATTGTTGCGGGACCAGGAGTCGAACCTGGTCTGCGAGATTATGAGCCTCGCGTGCACCGTACACTATCCCGCGTTTGTTAAGAAAGGTTATTATACTAAACAAGATCTGGTATAATCAAGTGCACAAAAATGATTAAATTTAATTAAGCTTCTTTGAATCGTTTTGCCAAACAGAAGCAACAATTTAAAAAACAAATAAGGCAGGGTAGCTCAGTTGGTTAGAGCATCGGATTCATAAACCGAAGGTCGTGAGTTCAAGTCTCACCCCTGCTACACTTTTTCTACAAAGAGTTGTGAATTTGTATTTTTGGCAAACCACTCAATTTTATACCAACTCTTATCCACGGCCGTTAACCAAAGAGCTCATTTTTCGCCAAAAAAGATCACTACCCAGACTGTTTACTTCTTGCCTATCATTTTCGAGATTTGGTTTATATCTAAGCATTCTTAAAAAAACCTCCTGATAATATAACCAGTTAATGAAGTTAGCAGCATTCTTGGCATTTTCAGGGAGTTGTATTCCTCTCCAAAAACTAGCTCTGTTTAAAATCTCTTCAGAAGGAGGTTGATCTGATTCAGCTAACTTCCAAAGCTTTTCTTGTACCTGCTCATCAGGAATTAAATCATGTGATCTCATAAACTCTAAATTATCTCGCTCTTGAGTTCCAATTGGCTTGTCAAACAACATAATAACCCCTCCTCTCTGAACAGGATCTAGCAATACCTTAAAAGATTGTTCAGTCGGCTTGGTAATTTCCAAAGAAATTACCTCTGACAAATAGAGGCGCAAATAATCAGCCACGGTTTGTTGATCTGTTTGTCCTGGATAAATTTGAATAAAATCTTCATTAACTAAACTAAGGTTAAACTTTTTTGTATAAGAAGAATATCTAGAAACTACAAAAGTCTGAAAAATTATGGGCGAATCTTTTAAAGAAAAAATCAATTCTGAATAATATTTTAAATCAACAGCAGAACCAGGAATTGATAGCAGCAAATTAACTCTGAATTTTGCCCGAGGATCAAGCTGGATCTGTTTTGAAGTAAACTCTTCAGTACTAAAATTTTTCACTAAAGCCCTATTAAGGGGATAGGCTGAAACCTCTATCTTTACCGGCTTAAACTGCTTTTTTGATCGATACAACTCAAGATTTTCTTTAGTTCTTTGATTAGGTACTAAAATTAAATCTGCCTCTGGCACCATCCAAATATGCTGAGGACTTGCATCAGTAACTTGAATGACTAAAAATATCTTTGTTTTTTTATTTTCCTCAAGTTGATCTTTAATAGCACCTAGTTGTTGAGCTAAGTTAAAATTGGTAGTTATAATTATAACTTTTTCAGGAGTTTCTAAATACTGATCTAATAAAATTGTTATTTGCTGATACAAATTATAAATTTTTAACCTCAAACACCTGCGATAATAAAATGTAAAAATGTCTTGAGGAG
>CAYVBW010000005.1:0-10067 GCA_964449995.1 uncultured Pseudomonadales bacterium
GGTGTTATGATTGATGAAAATGGTTTAAAAGTTTATTTAGAAAAACTCTTAGCTGATAACAAAATCTAGTTTTTTAACAACAAGTTTTATTTATCACCTCAATCAATGAATTTTTCTCATTTATATCTTTCTCCTTTAGAGCAGTGTAATCTTGACTGTAAAATTTGCTATACTCCGAAAACTAAAGAGCAGCTAACTGAGGCTCAGTTACTGGATTTTATTGATCGTTATCAAGAATTTCTAAATTTCAAAGACAAATCCTTAGAGTCAGTTACTTTATGTGGAGGGGAAGTTTTTTTGTTACCTTGGATAACAAAATTTATTAATCAAGTTACTCAAAAAAAAATAATAGTAGAAATTGTTACCAATGGAACAATTAATCTTTTAAAACAATTAAATTATCCTAATTTAATTAACTTAATTGTTTCATTAGATGGTTTGGAAAAAAGTCATGATTTAAATCGAGGCATTGGGAGTTTTAAAAAAACATGGCAGTTTTTAAAAAAGGCTGATCAACTAGGTTTTCATTTTGAAATTTTTTCTGTAGTTTCACAACAAAATTTTGATCACATTGATCAGTTTGAAGGTTTTTTAGCAGAAGAACTTGGATTTTTACCCAAGATTACCTATCATCCCAGAAAGCCCAAAGCATATTTAAAAGCACATCCGTCATCTAACAAAACAGGTCAAATTAATGGATTTGAGTTTCTTACTTTTGAGCAGACTAAGCATTTGGCAAAAACTAAAAAAATTTTCCCTCCTTTAAACTTAGGTTGTCATCAATTAGCTCTCATGAGTGATGCAAATGTCTATGCTTGCTGTGAAGGCATTAAGCCTTTGGGCAATATTAACACTCCGATTGATTTACTTATAGAAAATTACCAAAAAAGAATAGAAATTCCTGAAGGATTTCCCAGCTGCTGCCAAGGCTGTGGCGAACCTGATTTTGTCTGTGGAATCTGTCGGACCTATGCTAAGATAACTAGCTAGAAGATTGATATGACAACAAAAAATAAGAATTTGCAGCCATTTTTAATAAAAGAACAGCTCATTGTAGCTATTCGGCAGTTTTTTCAAGATCAAAATTTTCATGAAATCATAGTTCCGATATTAAATAAAGGACTGCCTTTAGAACCTAATCTCTACTCATTTTCCACTCAATGGCAATATCTGGATAATACAGATAGATTCTACCTACCAACCTCTCCGGAAGCTGCTTTGAAAAAAACACTGGCTAAGGGAGTTGATAAAGTTTTTAGCATTGGTCATTCATTTAGAAACAGAGAGCCGTCAGATTTAGAACACCATCCAGAGTTTTTAATGCTGGAGTGGTACAGGGCTGATGCTGATTATGAGCAAATAATGGAAGATATTGAGTTGTTAATTAATTATTTGGCGGATGATATTAATAAATTTTTAAATAGAAAAAAATCTCAAAAAATTATTTATCAGGATTTAGAATTAGAACTATCAGAGCCATTTAAGAGAATATCGCTGGTTGAATTATTTGAGAAAAAAATTGGGAAACCATTGACAGAGTGCTTATCAATTTCTGCTATAAAAGGGATTGCTAAAGACTTAGGTTTTTCAACTAAAAATTCTACTTGGGAGCAACTTTTTAATCAAATATTTTTAGAAAAAATAGAACCCACTATTGGTAATCAACCAACTTTTTTGACTGATTTTCCAGCTCAAATTTCTCCATTATGTAAGTCTAAAAAAAAGCAGTCTGATTTTGCACAGAGATTTGAGTTTTATTTAGCAGGTGTGGAAATAGGCAATGGCAACACTGAGCAAACCGATGTTGATAAAGTTAAAAAAGCATTTCATCAAGAAAAACAATATAGAATAGAACAAAATTTACCCCTTCATCCTATTGATCAAGAATTTTTAAAAGCTCTAGAGTTATTGCATAAAACCGGAAAAAGTTTTGCCGGAGTCGGTCTGGGAGTTGACAGACTGGCAATGATTTTTGATGATCTTGACAGCATTCATGATTTTTTAATCTAATACATTATAATTAACTTATCTTTATTTAAAAAATATTTAAAAGAATTATGCAAACAAAAAAACTTTATAGAAGTGAAACAGATGTGATTATCGGTGGTGTTGCCGGAGGCTTGGGCGAATATTTTGAACTTGATCCTGCTTTAATTAGAGTCATTTTTATATTCCTTACACTGGCTGGAGGCTCTGGAGTTTTACTTTATTTAATTCTCTGGCTATTGTTACCAGCTAAATCCAAAGTTAATCAGGGAATTAGTACTAAGGAAACTTTAGAACAAAATGCTAGGGATATGGAAGAAAAAGCTAAACAAACTATAAAAAAGATTCAGGATGAGGATCAAAAAAATTCAAAACCTGTATCGGCTGAAAAACCTTCTCGTAATCCAAGTTCTTGGTTGGGTTTTGGGCTAATTACTATTGGTGGTCTACTTCTTTTGCAGAATCTCAACATTATCAGTAGGGGGATGTTCTGGCCTTTAATGCTGGTTTTTATTGGTTTTGCAGTTTTAATTAAGTCTGACTAATTAAACCAAGCTTCTTCCAGTCATTGACTTAGGTTGCTTTAGATTTAGCAATTTTAAAATTGTTGGTGCAACATCTACCATGCCAGCATGATCACGGTTAAGCTTTTTATATTCCTCTGAGATTAAGATAAATGGTACCGGATAACTTGTATGAGCTGTGACTGTATCTCCCTCTTTTTCGTCTAACATTTGCTCTGCGTTTCCATGATCAGCTGTAATAATGACTTGATAACCATATTCTTGAGCTACGGGCAATAGTTCTGTTAAAGCTTGGTCAATGGTTTCTAGTCCCTTAATCGTGGCCGGAATGTTTCCCGTATGTCCAACCATATCAGCATTACAAAAGTTAACAAAAATTGCTTCAAACTTTTCTTTTTTAATTTTTTTAATTAATTTTTTAGTAATATCAGGGGTTCTCATTTCGGGTCGCTCATCATGGTTTTTAATATCTGAATAAGAATTAAGCATAATTCTTTCTTCACCAAAGTAGGGTTCCTCCCTTTTGCAATTCATAAAAAATGTTAGATGAGCAAATTTTTCTGTTTCAGTGATTCTTAGTTGTTTAAGTTTAGCTTTAGAAATAATTTCACCCAGAGTGTTGTTGATTTCTTCAGGAGGATAAGCCACGTGCACATGGTAATCAGGGTTATACTGAGCCATGGTTACAAAATATAAATTTTGTGGACCTTTTTCTAGCAATCTTTCAGTAAGTTGTCTCGGCCTGTCACTTCTAAAATTAATAAAAATTAGGGCATCATTTTCTTGGATAGTTTTGTCCTGATCCTTATCAGTGACTAAAAGTCTTGGCTCTATGAATTCATCAGTAATTTTTTGATCATAAGATGCTTGAATGGCTTGCTCTACATTATCAAACGTGAGTTCAGTTTTACCTTGTGTAATCATATTAAAGTATTGATCAGTTCTTTCCCAATTATGGTCCCGGTCCATAGCAAAGTAGCGGCCGCTGATACTGGCTATTTCTCCAATCTCTTGCGTCTTTAAATAATCTTGTAAATCTTTGATATAGCCTAAACTGCTTTTTGGCTTTGTGTCTCTGCCATCAGTAATAAGATGTAAATAAACTTTTTGATTTAGCCCATGTTTTTTAGCAGCTTTAACGAGTGCTTTTAAATGTTGAGAGTGAGAGTGGACACCACCGGGGCTGTAAAGTCCCATGAGGTGTAATTTAGAATTGTGTTTTTTAACATGATCAAAGGCTTTGACAAATTCAGGATTATCTAAATAGCTGCCATCTTCAATAGCTAAATTGATTTTAACCAAATCTTGATAAATTACTCTTCCTGCACCGATAATCATGTGGTTAACTTCTGAGGTACCCATTTGACCTTTAGGCAGACCAACAGCCAGACCTGAGCAATCTAGTGTGGCATGTGGTTGGTTGGTCCACAGATTATCAAAAATAGGAGTATTGGCTAAATGTATAGCATTGCCTTCATAGTGTTTATTAATACCCCAGCCATCCAAAATAATAGTTAAAACTTTAGCTTGATTTTTCATGTCAAAAAATGACTATTAATTTTAAATCTTTGCAAATGGCATTTGAGAATAGCTAGCTTTGCTGCCCAACTCTCTTTCAATTCTCATTAATTGATTATATTTGGCAACCCGTTCGCTGCGACTTAAAGAACCGGTCTTAATTTGACCAGTCCCAGCTCCCACTACAAAATCAGCAATAAAAGTATCTTCTGTCTCTCCAGATCTGTGAGAGACAACGCAGGTCATTCCAGCTTGTTTAGCCATCTGAATAGTTTTAATAGTCTCAGTCACTGATCCGATTTGGTTAAGTTTAATCAAAACAGAATTAGCAGCTTTTTCATCAATACCTTTTTGAACTCTTTCAGGGTTTGTTACGAATAAATCATCCCCAACAATTTGAACTTTGTCTCCCATCGTTTGGTTCATCAAGGTAAATCCTGCCCAATCATCCTCGTCATGACCGTCTTCAATTGAGACAATAGGGTACTTATCAACCCAATTAGCATATTTTTTAACCATCTCTTGTGAAGTTAATTGTTTCCCTTCAACCTCTAAATGATATTGGTTATCTTTAAAAAATTCAGTGGCAGCCGGATCCATAGCAATAGCTATTTCACTGCCTGGTTTATAGCCAGCTTTTTTAATAGCCTCCATAATCAACTCTAGTGGCTCCTCGTTTGACTTCATCTGCGGAGCATACCCACCCTCATCGCCGACGGTTGTTGGCTGACCCATCTCTTCTAATATTTTTCCCAAAACATGAAAGGTTTCAGCTCCCCAACGGACAGCCTCTTGAATACTACCAGCTCCAACTGGCATGAGCATATATTCCTGCATATCAGAACTCCCAACAGCGTGCTCACCGCCGTTGATAACATTCATCATTGGCACAGGCATTAAAAATTTTTGATCTTCATGTCCAAATAAGTCATTAATGTGTTTATATAGGGGAATATTTTTGTTTTTTGCAGCAACTCTTGATGCAGCCATTGATACTGCCAGAATAGCATTGGCACCTAGGTTGCTTTTATGTTCACTGCCATCCAGCTCAATCATTTTCTTATCTAGAGATTCTTGATCATCTACGCTCATTCTTTTTAAGGCAGGGTCAATTTTATTATTAATATTAGCTACAGCTTTAAGCACCCCTTTTCCTAGGTAGCGACTCTCATCTTTATCTCTAAGCTCTAAAGCCTCGTGGGCGCCCGTAGAAGCTCCAGAAGGTACAGCTGCTCGGGCTGTAATATTGTTTTCAAGAACTATTTGGGCTTCAACTGTGGGATTTCCGCGAGAATCAAGAATTTCTTGGGCTAAGATTTTTTTGATGTTCATAATATGATCTGCTTAATGAATAATTAATATAGACAATGTTATCATTATATTACAGTTTAAATTTTTTTATAAAGCTAGTGAAAGGTAGGTTTTAAAAATGCCCTTAATCGTTGATCTACATTTGCACTCTCATTATTCTAGGGCTACCAGTAAGGATATGGATTTAGCTCATATTTATGCTTGGAGTAAGTTAAAAGGTATTAACGTAGTTGGTACTGGTGATTTCACTCATCCCAAGTGGTTGGAAGAAATTCAGCAACAACTAGAACCTGCAGAACCAGGGTTATGGCAATTAAAAAAAGAAATTGCTTCTAAACAAAATCAGGTGATGCCCATTAGTTACAGAGACAATGAACATAGGTTCATATTAACTGCAGAAATTAGTACTATTTACAGTAAAGATAATGCGGTACGCAAACTCCACCAAATTTTAGTGGCACCTGATTTAAAAACCGTAGCAAAAATTAATTCTCAACTTAATCAAATCGGAAACCTGTACGCTGATGGCAGGCCGATTTTAGGTTTGGATAGTGTGGAATTATTAAAAATTGCCAAAGAAGTTAGTGATCAAGTGCTGTTTATTCCAGCTCATATTTGGACTCCTTGGTTTGCTATGTTTGGCTCAAAGTCAGGTTTTGACTCAATAAAAGAAACTTTTGGTGATTTGGCTGGTGAAATTAAAGCTGTGGAAACAGGGCTTTCATCTGATCCATTTATGAACTGGAGAGTATCTAATTTAGATGACTTGACTTTGGTGTCAAACTCTGACGCCCACTCCCCCAGAACCTTAGGCAGAGAAGCGAATCTTATTGATTGCAAGTTTTCATATGATCAAATTTTGGGAGCCATAAAAACTAATGATAAAAGATTTATGGGTACGATTGAATTTTACCCTCAGGAAGGTAAATACCACTATGATGGACATCGCAAGTGTGGGGTGGTCTTTAGTCCCAAAGAGACTCAAAAACATCAGGGGTTGTGTCCGGTATGCAAAAAACCTTTAGTTTTGGGGGTAGATTATCGAGTAGATCAGTTAGCTGACAGGCCAGAAGATTATCGACCTAAAAATCATAAAAAAGTTGAATATATTATTCCTTTGCCAGAAATTATTGCGCAGATTGAGGGGGTTAAGGGTACCCAAACCAACAAAGTTCAGGAAAAATATCAGAAACTTCTAGAAATTTTTGGTAGCGAATTTAATATCTTAAGAGAGTTAAAAACTGAGGAAATTTCACAAGCTGGTTTTCCTTTACTGGCAAAAGCAATTGATAGGATGAGAACAGGTAAAATTTATATTAAACCAGGTTATGATGGAGTTTTTGGAGAAATAAAGGTTTTTAAAGACAAGCAAGAAATTGAGAAATTTAAAGGGCAGAGGGGATTGGGTTTTTAGTTTTACTGCTTAAATAAGAGAGAGAAAATGCCGCATTTTTTATCACAATTAAATCAAGACCAACAGAATGCAATCGATGATCAAGGGCAAGTGGTTTTAGTAAAGGCAGGTCCGGGTACGGGCAAAACGCTAACCTTAATTGCAAAAATTTTAGCTTTAATTAAAAGTGGTGTTGATTTAGAAAAAATTGCTGCAATTACTTTTACCCACAAAGCTGCCCAAGAGATTGAGGATAGATTAAAAAAAAATATTGGCAATGATGTTGTAAAGCTAAATTTAGGCACCTTTCACTCATTTGCCTTAAAAAAATTTGATGGTTTAGAAGAGCAATTGTTAACAGAGCCACAAGTTTATTGGTTAGTTAGAAATATAGCCTCAATAAATAAAACCAAGTTATCAACAAAAGACTTACTGTTAATTATTAGCAAACTTAAAAATAATCAAAAATTTTTAAAAAACTGCAAACCCTTAGTCGTTAAAGTTTATCAAGAATACCAACAACAATTAAAACAAAATAATAAAATTGATTATGATGACCTGCTTTCATTTTTATTATCTGCAGTAAAAAGAAACCAATTAAAGAGAGTTAAATATTTACTGGTTGACGAATTTCAAGATGTTAGCCCCCTGCAGTACGATATCATTAAGAATTGGATTCCAGGACTATCGCAAACTTTTTTAATAGGAGACTCCAATCAGGCTATTTATGGTTTTCGGGGAGCAACTAGCCAATCATTTAGCCAACTAAAAAAAGATTTTCCAGATTGTTTGGTTTACAATTTGGCACTAAATTATAGAAATAGTCCTGAGATTTTACTAGTGGCTCAAAGAATGACTGATCAGGAGTTTCAAATAAAACCTACTGTCAAAGAACAGGGGGAGGTTAAGTTAATTAATACTTTTAATCAACACACTGAGGCGGACTGGATTTTGAAAGATATTGAAGAAAAACTAGGAGGAACAGGGTTGATTAGTGCTAGCGAACTTCATCAGCAGGCAGGAGCATCTTTTGGAAATTTTGCTGTTGTATACAGAATCCATCAGTTGGGAAAAGTTATTGAAGAAAAAATTAAACAAGCAGGTTTGCCTTTTCAAAAATTAGGTAGTGAATCATTATACCAACAACCATTAATACAATTAGTCATTAATTTATGGCAATTGGTCAGCATTTTTCAAAAAGGTCATCCAGAAAAAGAAGAAAAAACTACATATCAAGAAATATTAATAAATAAATATCTTAATATTTCCCCCAAGGGAGTTGAGAAAATTTTCCAGTATCAGCAACAGCATAATTTAGAAGACTCCCTAGTTTTGAATCAAATTTCAAAACAAAAAATTTTAAACAGATCAGATTTTAATAAAATTAGCTTTATTTTAGAAACTTTAGAAAAGTTGTTAGTAGCCGTCAAGAGCTACGATTTGACTAATCTTTTAAAAATTATTTATGACCAGCTAGAGTTAAGAAAGTTGGCTAATTTTACAAATAAGCATGAAGAATGCTGGTCTCAATTTAAGATCGAACTTTTACAATTTTCTAAAAATAAACGATCTTTAACTAACTTCCTAGATTTTTATCGAAAACTAGAGAGGCGAGGCTTTTATTCTCAAAACGCTGACAAAATTAGCCTATCTTCAATGCATGCTGTAAAAGGTCTAGAATTTGATTGGGTTTATTTAATTGGGTTTGAAGAGGGACTCATTCCTCTAGAGTTAAAAAAAGGCTTCAAGCCAATCAACGACCATCAAACACAACTACAAGAAGAGAAGAATTTAGTGTATGTTGCTCTAACTAGAGCAAAAAAGGGCGTCTATTTAATGAATTGCCAAAAGCGTTGGCAACAAAAATCAAGAGTTTCAAGTTTTTATAAACTAATTTTGGGAAAACCTTTAGTGGAGATAACTGATGAGAAGATACTCAAAATGGCTCAAAAGCAACAGCAAGTTCAAGATAAATCCAGGCAGGGAAAATTATTTTGATATGATTATTAAATATTAAAATTATTAGTAATTAACTTCTTTAATTTATGAAGCAGCTATCAAATTTTTTAAATTGCTTTAAACATGCTTTTAGGGGTATTTGTTCTGGTTTCAAAGAAAGAAATATGATTTTCCATGGTCTAGTAGCTACGTTAGTAGTAAGTATTGGTTTTTTAATACAATTAACAAAAACAGAATGGTATATTGTTCTAATCTTTATGGCTTTAGTTTTGTCGGCAGAATTATTTAATACAGCTATTGAAGAATTAGCTGATATAGCTCGTTATGAAAATAACCTAAAATTTAATGCTACTAAACGAATTAGAGATCTATCGGCAGGAGCGGTTTTGGTGATATCAATGGCAGCTACTATTGTCGGTGGTTGGATTTTTTTAAGCAAAGTTTTTGAATTAATAAGTTGTTAGTATGTTTTTGAGAGATATTACCTGACAAATAGCCCAACAAGAGGTAAAATAATAAAGCTTTAGCACCCGTAGCTTAGCTGGATAGAGCGTCAGTTTGCGGAACTGAAGGTCGTGGGTTCGAATCCCGCCGGGTGCACTTTTACATTGCTCAGGAAGGGTCGCATAGTGGACTATTGCACCGGTTTCGAAAACCGGCGCCTTAAAAAGGCTTCGTGGGTTCGAATCCCACCCCTTCCGCATTACTTAAAATATATTGATTTATCAATATATTTTAAGTAATATGGCATAACAGTGGGATGAGAAGTCAAGCAAGTTTGAGCGATAGTGAAAACCTGCTTATACTGGGAGCTATGCGAGAGCATAGCGAGCAGTAAATCCCACCCCAAAAAACAAAAAAAGCATAAAAAACTGAGCCTGAGCTAGTAAATTCTGCCGTCAAGTTAGCAAAGCTAACCTGAGTAATGCTGGAAACGCTGCAGCGCAGCGTGAGCAGTACGCCACCTACGTAACGCCTTGACTTCTCCTTCGAAAAATTTAACAATAAAGATATTGTTGAGTTCATACAACTCAATAGATCATTAAAAATTTGTGAGCTTACATTTATGTAGGTTTCAAGAAAGGAGTTAAAATGGGGTCTTTAAATATTATTGTGGATAGCTTTTATCAGCTTTGGACACAAATGGTGATGTTTGTGCCTAAGTTTATTGTGGCTATTGTGATTTGGGTTATCGGTAAGTACTTAATAAATTTAGCAGTATCTTTAATCAAGAAGGTAGATATTAAAGGAACTGAAGTTGATGATTATTTAATAGGTATTTTAAGTAAGGTCGTGTTTGTGGTTGGTAAAGTTTTATTAGTTTTGATAATCTTGGATTATCTAGGTATCGGCAGAACTCTTGTTTCAGCCTTAGC